>JAZGGT010000489.1:0-6005 GCA_036480555.1 Bacteroidales bacterium
CTGATATAGCGAGAGCACTATAAATGTAAGTAGGACTTTGTGCTGCAAACCAGTTGCTATTCCAAAACCCACGTTCAAGTTGTGTTTGGGTTAATCTCTCAAAAACGCTATCAAATTTATCAAGAGGTGCTTCATTTTTTTTCAGATAGTCATACAGAAAATCAAAAGCGAGTGGTAATGTTGAGTATGCCAGATCACTTAAGGATTGAACTGCAAAAAACCCATCCCTGCAGGCACCCTGATAAGGATTTTGGTAATACGCACCATTTACCCACTGGATAATAATGTCACTGGCCAGCTTGGCGTATTTCTCTTCACCTGTAAGCCAGTAAATAATGGCAGATTCCAGGCAGATTGTATTGATTGCTCCATTAATACCACCTACGATTGTCTGGGGATCGGTCCAATACCATTTTCCCGATGGTGCAGTGGATTGCAGGAACATTTCGTAAGCAGTATCATTAACAGGAAATTCTTCAAGTTCAGGAACCCTGAAATGAAAACCATCAGGGTCCAGTGGGGGACGTTTATGGGTAGTACCTCTTATGGTTGGAACAGCTGCATTCCCTTCCATTCTTATTAATGCGGCACCACCGGCATCTGTATAAAAATCGGTGTAATGCTTACCCGGAACCCTGTACATCTGGTATCTTGAAAGAATCCAGTCTGCTTGCCTTTCATGTCTTTCAGCAATGGGTTCGATCTTTTCCAGCATCTTGCCATATAGCTCTTTCGCCCATGCCTGATCTTCAATTTTTGATAAAACAGTTTGTTTATCATCGTTATCAACCAATATCCGGGGATGATTTTGAGCATCAGATTTGATAAATGTAAAAGACAGGAAACCGATTAAAAAAAGAGATTTTAATAATTCTATCATCAATTGCAGTTTTTTAGCATGTTGTCATTTATATTTTATATTTTAATCGGGTTAAAACACAACTAAACCTGTATAATTATCGGGTTAACCCCGTAATCGAGATGTCATGACTTGCGTCATTAGCAGCTACAATATTGATTAGTTTAGCTCTGCTGCTATCGTCCTCCACCCTTTTCCCCTGTTTAGAAGCCTGCTCAACTCTTCAATAATCTCATTCTGGTCAGGGTCATTTGAAATATTGACATTTTCATCAGGATCGATCTTATGATCGAATAAATCCCGGGCCATCAGTTCACCGCTGCTTTCCCTGATCCATTCCGTGTAACGGTATCGATCAGTTTGTATACTGTAGCCAATGACTACTTTTTCAGGATCATTCCTGTTAAGCGGCCAAACCGTAATGGCTCCTTCTTTCCATGGCCTGTCAGGATCGTCAATAAGCGGCGCAAAACTTGCTCCCTGCAAATGGTCAGGAAGCTCTAAGCCAGCCAGTTCGCAAAGGGTTGGATAGATATCTACAAATTCAACAAAGGCATCGGTTTTTAATGAACCCTTTGATTTTCCGGGTACTTTCACAAGTAGCGGTACATGGTTGTCCAGTTCAAACTGGGTATGTTTGCACCACATGCCATGTTCGCCCAGTTTCCAGCCGTGGTCACCCCAGAGAATCACGATGGTATTTTGATCCAGACCATTTTGTTTCAGTCCATCCAGCAATCTCCCGATTTGTGCATCGATGTATGAAACACATGCATAATATCCATGCTTCAGGTTTCTGGAAAGGGATTCATCAAATTGCTCCTGACCTTTTGGAATACCGGCATAATTCCTCAGTTCACCAAAATTATATCTAAAATACTCGCTCACATTCTCAGGCATATATGGATTATCTGCCATTTCAATTTCATTTGCATCATAAAGATCCCAGTACTTTTTTGGTGCATTAAAGGGTAAATGTGGTTTTTTGTACCCGACTGCCATAAAGAAAGGCTTTTCACCGGATTTGTATTCGGCTAATTGATCAATGGCAAGATCTGTCATTAAGCCGTCATGATAGGCATTATCAGCAACATCCGGGGATTCATAGGCCGGACCTCTGCCACCTCCTGGCCCTCCTCTCTGTTCCCGGTAATAAGCATCATAATCCTCCACGATTTTAATGGCCTCCTCCGATAAATAACCCCTGCCCTGTTCTGCAGTTTCGGGTATTACCCGATTTTCTCCCCATTGTACCTGGCGATCTATACCATGGTGGTAAATTTTACCTGAAGCCCAGATCTGGTAACCATTGTTTTCAAAATGCTGGTTGATCGTCAACACATCAGGGGCAAGTTCATCTAATGCTTTGGTATTATAGATCCTCAGTGTATCCGGGCGTAAGCCACTCATTAAACTGGCCCTGGATGACATACAAATGGGCTGCTGGCAATATGCCCGGTTGAAAACAATACCTTGCCTTGCCAGCTTATCGATATTCGGGCTCTTTATAGCTTCGTTACCATAACACCCTAATTCAGTCCGAAGATCATCGACGGCAATAAAAAGAATATTGGGCGGTCGGGTATCAGTTTCATTATTTTTACTTTTACCCTGGCAAGCAGACATGATACTGGCAAAGGCCATGATGAAAAAGAGAATCAAGATTTTTGTATTTTTCATTGTTATTAAATTGAACTATCAATATACGCAATAAAATGAACAGAACATTAGGCATTTTACTCTTATCACTCATTAGCCAGGCGGGATTTTCCGGGGGCATAAACTGGACAGCCAAACGGATCACTTCTCCGGAAAGCCAGAGTGAATCAAACTCCTGGATGAACTTCCGGACAGAAGTTGAACTGGACAGGGTGCCTGGACAGGCCATGGCCAGTATCGCCTGCGACTCAAAATACTGGATGTGGATCAACGGTAAGCAGGCTGTTTATGAAGGGCAGCTGAAACGGGGACCGAATCCAGGGGATACCTATTTCGATGAGGTGGATATTGCACCCTACCTGAAGGAGGGTAGCAATACCATTGCCCTCCTGATCTGGTATTTTGGAAAAGATGGATTTTCCCATAACAGCAGCGGTGAAGCTGGACTGGTATTTCAATGTGATGAGATCGGGCTGGTCTCGGATGAAAACTGGCAAGCCCGCCTTGACCGGGGATTCGAGTACACCTCAAGACCCTATCCCAACTATCGCCTTCCTGAGTCCAACATCCGTTTCAATGCACAGAACGGCAATTTTGACTGGATCAAACCGGGGAAGGAATTGCAGGGATTCAGGAATGCAAGGATCATCGCCGAAGCTGAATCACCACCCTGGAATAAGCTGGTACTTAGACCAATTCCCCAGTGGAAAGACTATGGTCTGAAGGATTATGTAAACAGCGATGAGATCCCATCCATAAGCGATGGTGGGGAAATAATCTGCAAATTGCCTTATAACTGCCATATCAATCCCTATCTCGAGATTGAGTCACCTGCGGGACTGCTCATCAATATGCAGACGGATAATTATGATTACATGGGACTGAACGCTGCTTCTGTCAGGGCGGAATATGTCACCAAAGAAGGTGTTCAGCAATATGAATCACTGGGATGGATGAATGGACATATCGTGAAATATCGAATCCCTGAAGGCGTTAAGATCAAAGCGCTTAAGTATCGTGAGACAGGTTTCAACTGCGAGTTTAGCGGTTACTTCAAATGCGATGATGATTTTTATAACAAGCTCTGGAAAAAAGCAAACCGGACCCTCTATGTAACCATGCGGGATACGTACATGGACTGCCCGGAAAGGGAGCGGGCGCAATGGTGGGGAGACATGGTGAACGAGAGTGGCGAGGCCTTTTATGCATTGAGCCCCTCGGCAGCCACCCTTACAAAAAAAGGAATTCTGGAACTCATCAACTGGCAGCGCAGTGATGGCACTATTTACTCACCGGTGCCTGAAGGGAACTACGACAGGGAACTGCCCGGACAGATGCTTGCGAGCATTGGTTATTACGGCTTCTGGAATTATTTTATGAATACTGGGGATAAGGAAACCATCGCCAGTGTCTATGACGGTGTAAAAAGATACCTGGATGTATGGCAGATCAAGGATAACGGAACCCTTGTCGAGCGGGAAGGTGGCTGGTACTGGGGTGACTGGGGACAGAAAATCGACAAACAATTATTGTTCAATGCATGGTACTACCTTGCCCTAAAAGCTTACGCGAATATGTCGGAATTGCTGGGCAATGAGTCGGAGCTTACCAGCACCAGGGACGAACTGGAAGCATTCAAAGAATCCTTTAATACTGTTTTCTGGGACGGGAAAGGATACCGGACAGCCAACTATGAAGGTGAGTATGATGACAGGGCACAGGCGCTGGCCGTGGTATCCGGACTGGCAGATAAAAAGAAGTATCCGGCCCTTTTGGAAATATTCAAGAGCAGCTTCCTGGCCAGTCCCTATATGGAGAAATACGTCATGGAAGCACTTTTCGTCATGGATGAAGCTGAACATGGACTGGAGAGGATGAAGAAAAGATTCTGGAAAATGGTTGAAGAATCTGAATACACCACCCTCTATGAAAACTTCGGCGGCGGTGAGGACAGGGCTGGCAGCGGCACGAACAACCATGCCTGGAGTGGCGGAGGATTAACCTTACTATCACAGTATGTTTGTGGACTCTACCCCCTGGAACCTGCCTGGAAAATCTTTCAGGTAAAACCGCAGCCCGGATTCCTGAAATCAGCAGCCACCGGCAACGAAACCATTGCCGGCAGGATAGATGTAAAAATCGATCAGAACAAATCTCATTCTACCATCAATCTCAGTGTTCCCGTAGGCACCCAGGCCATCGTTTGCCTCCCGGTTGACCGGAAATCAGTAAAAGTTAACGGGACCCTGATATTCCAAAGGAAGGCAGTCCAAAATGAACTGGCTTCATTCGAAGGCATGGAGGATGGATACAACCGTTTTAAGGTCGGAGCAGGCAATTTTACTTTCCTGGCAAAATAATCTGCACCGTAACAATATAAATAAGGTTTCTGCCTGTCCCTTATCTTTCCAGGTAAACGAGCCCGGATTGAATTTCAATTTTATTAGCGACCAGGTAAAGCCTCAACAATTCCATCATCAGATTATCTGTACGGGTGATGGCCTCATAATGCCAATGCCTGGAACTGGCTCTTGGCAAGGGTGATGAATCATCAAAAAACATATCCAGGGCCATCTGGGCAAAGTGCTGTGCCCTGTCCAGGTAAATTCCTTCTTTTGTTATCTCATGGGTATTCATCAGCAAATGAATAACATCTCCCAGTGATCCCGGGTATACCGGGAAGTCGGTTACCGGTTCTGTATCCAGGTACCGGTCAGCGGTAGCACGGATCAATTGCCGGAATCCTTCATTACCTGTCTGTTGAAAACGCAGCATACATATATTGGCAGTGTTCGCATCAGTACTTTTCCCATAACCGGTTGTCCACCGGTCTGAATAAACCCGGTTATTCCCATCCCTGACATCCTCTGCAGCCAGTGTCTCAGCATTTCCTTGTGAGACAAACCCTGGTCCATCAGGTGAAACATCATGTTTTATCCTCTGATAAACTTCATCAATTTCCAATGCCATCTCTTTCAGTTTTCCGCCCAGTTCCTGTGGCAACCTGGGTGCTGCATCCCATAGATCTATGGCGAGTCCCAGGTTACTCTGTGGCCATAACAACAGGTTATTGGAACGCGGATTATCCACTTCCCCCGGGATGGCACCCGAGGTCCTGTTTCTGTTCCGATGATAAAAATCATAAATTACCTCTATGGCCTCCAGGTACAATGTATCCTTTGTCTTCTCGTATGCCTCGACCCAGGTTGCCATAAAAAACCCGCCATGCCTTGGATACTGGTTTTGTATTCCTGTTCCATGCTGATCATATTGAGCATGTCGTGAAAATTCGCCCGTCTCATGGTCATGGATCTGGTGATACCACAGACCGGAGGCGAATGCCACACAATTTTGAGGTACCAGCTCAAAACATTTCCCCCAAAATACCCATGGCCTGAAAAATTCATGGTTATGGCGCTGCCGTTTCTCAATGGTTGTCTCTGTATTGAAATCCCAACCAATGTGTTCTCCCCAGGCCATCAACCCG
>JAZGGT010000490.1:0-2812 GCA_036480555.1 Bacteroidales bacterium
CTGCTCTTCAATACCTTGTGAGAATAAGCCTGATGAAAACAGAACAGCTATGATCAGAATAATCTGGAATCGAAATGAGTTTTTCATGGCAAGGAGTTTGGTAACCCTTAAAATTAAGCTAATGCCAGAAAAAATGAGTGAAATTGAACTGATTTATTATTGTTTGGCAATTCTCTGCCCGGATTGTGTTGTCTTTATTAAATTTAAGCCATCAAAATATTATTCCGATGAAGTCAAATTTTAAAGTGATCGGTTTTGATGCGGATGATACCTTCTGGGTTAATGAACCATATTACAGGGAAACAGAAGATGCATTCTGTGATCTGCTCTCGGATTTTGAGTCCCCTGAAAAAGTATCCAGGGAATTGTTCAAAACTGAGATGCAAAACCTTGAATTATATGGTTTCGGGGCCAAAGCCTTTATGCTGTCCCTGATAGAAACTGCCCTGTGGGTAAGTGATCATAAAGTAAACCCGGCAATAATACAGGAGATCATTGGGGGCTACGCCATACATATCCCTTTTCATATCACCTGGCAGCATGAGGAGGTAACAGACATTGAAATGGACCATGAGCATTTTCAAACGGTTAAGAATATTTCGCTGGTTCCGGGACTGTTAACCAATGGTATAAATCATACCCCATGATTTTAATAATCCTCCTTGTCGCAAGCGTTCTTTTGATCGTGATTTCCACGAGTAAATTCAAAATTCATCCCTTTCTTGCCCTGATATTTACAGCCATCTTATTTGGATTGTTTTCCGGGATGCCCCTTGATAAAATCGTGGAATCAATTAATCTGGGTTTTGGCGGGACCATCGGCCAGATAGGGATCGTAATCATTGCCGGAGTCATGATCGGCACCTTCCTGGAACAGACTGGCGGAGCCTATGCCATGGCCAAGAGGATCCTCAGGATCACAGGGAAGAAAAAAGTTCCGCTGGCCATGTCTATCATCGGATACATTGTATCCATCCCCGTATTTGCAGATTCGGGATTTGTGATTCTTATGCCCCTGAACAAAGCCCTGTCAAAACAGGCAAACATCTCACTGGCTGGCACTTCCGTTGCCCTGGCCCTGGGACTCATGACCACACATTGCCTGGTACCGCCTACACCGGGACCCATTGCAGCTGCCGGGATACTTGAAGCTGACCTGGGACTGGTAATTATTCTCGGCATTGCCGTAAGCATGTTTACCCTGGCAGTAGGCTGGTTGTATGCTACGAAAATTGCCGCCAGGCATTATATTGATCCCAATCCTGACCTTTCTGAATCAGCATTAGAAGAAAAATTAAAGCAGGCACCACGGGCCATGAAAGCATTCATGCCCATCGTATTCCCCATCATCCTGATCGTATTGAGATCCATCTCGGATTTTCCCACCGAACCTTTTGGCAGCGGACAATTGAAAGACATCATTGGATTTATCGGCAATCCCGTCATTGCTCTCCTCATTGGATTATTATTAGCCTTCACCCTGCCCAGGAAATTTGACCGGGAAATGTTGTCCACCACAGGCTGGATCGGGCAGTCTCTTGTTAATGCGGCCCACATTGTGATGATTACAGGAGAAGGTGGGGCCTTTGGATTGATACTGCGCAACTCCGAGATTGCTGACGTACTCGGTGATTACCTTGTGGATGCGAGGATCGGTATCCTGCTGCCTTTTATCATATCCACAGCCATTCGGATAGCACAGGGATCGTCTACTGTAACGCTGATAACCACGGCCTCGCTGATGGTGCCCTTAATGGAGCCGCTGGGTTTTGACTCAGGCATTGCCAGGGCACTGGTAGTACTTGCCATTGGCGCAGGTTCAATGGTAGCATCACATGCCAATGACAGTTTGTTCTGGATCTTTACACAGATGACGGGGATGGATGTTAAAACAGGGTACAGGATCCATACCGTGGGAACAGTGGTGATCGGATTCGCATCTGCCCTGGTCATTTGGGGATTCAGTTTAATCCTTATTTGAAATATGCAATCTTCGATAGTTCATTTTTCACTATTTTTGAACTAAATCCTGCCATGCGTCTCCGTAAAAAAAATAATAAATCTGCACGACCACCCAGGTCCTTGTTCCGGAGGTTATTGCGTATTATCATTTTTGCATTTATAGGGTTTGTAAGCATTTTGTTGCTGCTTACAGGATATTTTTACCTGGACAGGGATAATATTGGTAGAAGGGTGCTCCTGTATACAAACAACCTTGCACAGGGTGAATTAAGCTTTGAGGATATAACCTTTAATCCATTCCAGTATTTTCCAGACATATCACTTTTATTGAAAGATGTTGCTTATTATGAAAACCCGATTGGTTCCCGCAACCAGAATGAAAAAGCTGTCTGCGAAATTGAGCGCTTATATGCGGCCATGGATATCCTGGAATTGATAAGGGGAAATATAAATGTTTCAAAGGTCTCCCTGCGCAACGGGAACATACGGCTCGTTCGTTACCCGGATAGTACATTGAATCTGCTGAATGCTTTCAATCCTTATGAACAAAAAGTTGAGAGATCTGTACCAGATTCATCTGGTGCAGAACTGGACCTGGATCAGATATCTCTTTATAAAATACAAATTGAGTTCGACGACCGGGTGGAAAGTGATATTGAAGCCTTGGTAATAAAAAAGCTGAGGGCTTCTTTCAGCTTTACTCCTGAGATGATTCGAAGCGAAGTGGAGACAGATATGCAGTTGCAGATGGTCCGTTTGTCTGACAAGGTCTTGTTTAAAAATAAGGAACTAGGCCTGGAAACGGCCTTCAGGTTCCAGCGTGAGGCAGGCATATTGCAGATCGAACCAA
>JAZGGT010000491.1:0-2399 GCA_036480555.1 Bacteroidales bacterium
CCAATCCCGGTCAGACCGAATACCATCTGGCCGTTTACAACCTGGGCGGGAAGAAGGTCAGGGAAATCAGGCAGATCACGGATAGCGAGATCATCCTGATGCGGGAGGATCTGAAAACCGGGTTCTACGTGTTTGAACTGAGAGGCGAAAATACATACAGGGGTAAATTCGTCGTCAGATAGGACAGTAGCAGATCAATCAAATTTCAATGGATTGGCCACTTTCTGTTTAAGCAATGACTGGACTAGGACTTCCATGATATTATCTACATAGTGGAAATTCAAGCCCTTCAGGTATAATTCCTTGATCTCATCAATGTCTTTCCGGTTTTCAACGGAAATAAGGATATCGTTTACGCCTGCCCGCTTGGCAGCCAGGATCTTTTCTTTGATCCCACCGACCGGCAGGACCTTTCCCCGTAAGGTGATTTCACCGGTCATGGCAATGTTTTTCCTTACTTTTCGCTGTGTAAATGCCGAGGCAATGGAGGTGATCATGGTAATGCCGGCGGATGGCCCGTCCTTTGGAATGGCACCTTCCGGAACATGAACATGAATATTCCATTTCGTGAAGATCTCCGGATCAAGACCGAGCAGGGAACTGTGAGATTTCAGGTATTCCAGGGCAATGACGGCTGATTCCTTCATGACCTCCCCCAGGTTCCCTGTCAGGGTGAGTTTCCCTTCCCCTTTGCTGAGGCTGGTTTCAACGAACAAAATTTCACCCCCGACAGCCGTCCATGCAAGTCCTGTGACCACCCCTGCATATTCATTGTTGATGGTCAGGTCTTTCAGGTATTTTGGCTGGCCGATAAGTTTTTTCAATTCCGCTACGGTCAGCACCCGTTCCACCTGTTCTTCAAAAGCGATTTTTTTGGCAATGCTGCGGATCACCTTGGCGACCATTTTGTCAAGTTGGCGCACACCGGATTCCCGGGTATGGGACTCGACCATGTATTCGATTACCTTTTTAGGAAAAGAAATCAGCGATTTACTGACGCCATGATTGGAGAGTTGTTTGGGAATAAGGTGCCGTTTTGCGATCTCAGTTTTTTCCTGGATAATATAACCGCTTACATCAATCACCTCCATCCTGTCGAGCAGGGCTGGATGTATGGTCGCTGTAGTATTGGCCGTGGCAATGAACATGACCCTCGAAAGGTCGTATTCCAGTTCCAGGTAGTTGTCATAGAAGGTGCTGTTCTGTTCCGGATCAAGCACCTCAAGCAGGGCGGAAGAAGGATCGCCATGGACATCCCTGCCGACCTTATCTATCTCATCCAGGACGAAAACAGGGTTGGATGATTTGGCCTTCTTAAGGCTCTGGATGATCCGGCCCGGCATAGCGCCAATATATGTTTTACGGTGCCCCCTGATCTCCGCCTCATCACGCATACCGCCCAGGGACATCCTCATATAGTTCCTTTTCAGGGCACTTGCAACGGATTTGCCGAGGGAGGTTTTTCCTACTCCCGGGGGGCCGACAAGGCAGAGAATGGGAGATTTCATATCCCCTTTCAGTTTCAGGACTGCAAGGTGTTCAAGGATCCTTTCCTTCACCTTTTCCAGTCCGTAATGGTCTCTATCCAGGATCCGCACTGCCTTGTTCAGGTTGAAATCATCTTTTGTATATTCATTCCAGGGCAGATCAATCAGTGTTTGCAGGTAATTGGCCTGGACGGAATATTCGGCTGTCGCCGAGTTGATCCTTTGCAACTTATCCAGTTCATTCATGAATGTCTCCTGGATTTGCTTGTTCCACTTTTTCCTGGCTGCTTTTTTCTTGAATTCGGTGATTTCTTTGTCCATCGGACTCCCGCCAAGCTCATCCTGTATGGTTTTCATCTGCTGGTGCAGCATGAATTCCCGTTGCTGCTGGTCCAGGTCTGTTTTTACCTTGGCCTGTATATCATGTTTCAGCTCCAGTAACTGTATCTCCTTCGACAAATGCTGAAGTAAACTTGTGCCCCGGGTTTTCAGATTGCTCTCCTGAAGCAGTTCTTGCTTATCCTTGAGTTCCACATCGGAGTTGGAACAGATAAAATTGATCAGGAAGCTGGAACTTTCGATATTCCTTACCGCAAATGAAGCTTCAGGGGGAATATTGGATGACAGGGTTATGATCCTGAGAGACAGGTCTTTCAGGGAACCCACAATAGCTTCGTATTCCCGGTCCTTGGACTCGGGCTTCTCATCCGACAGGGCCGTGGTTTTGGCCACGAAATAGGGTTCTTCGGACACAAAGGAATCAACCTGGAAACGCTTTTTCCCCTGTATAATGATGGATGTGGTTTCATCAGGCATCTCCAGGATCTTAATGATCTGGGCGACCGTACCTATGCGGAACAGGTCCTCGATCTTCGGATCATCAATATCAGGATCAATCTGGGCTATGGTGCC
>JAZGGT010000492.1:0-4064 GCA_036480555.1 Bacteroidales bacterium
TTACTATCATCTGCAGGTCAGCCAGCCAAGACTGGTGGAGCTGTTTTCCAATGATGGGACCTACTGGGAAAAGGATGACCATGATTACCGCTGGAATGACTGCGATACCACGGACGGGGAGAGGCCACCTTCCCATTCACTTGGGATCAGGATGTTCAAGGAACAGCTTCCGGTAGTGGATCCTAATGATAATGATGAAGTTACTTATAAAACTTACAGGGTATCCGCAGAGCTACAATTCTGGCTGGTGGAGAACCGGGACTACCGGAGTCCCAATAACATGCCCGATGGTCCGGAAAAAACCATATGGGGCAAAACACAGAAGGAATGGCTGAAACGGACACTGAAAGAGAGCGATGCTGCTTTCAAGGTCCTTATCTCACCTGATCCCATGATAGGACCGGATGACAGTTATAAAAAGGACAACCATGTCAACCACGAAGGTTTCAGGCATGAAGGCCAGGAATTCTTTCAATGGCTGAGTGATGAGGGTTTTGGCAGGAATGAATTCTTCATTATCTGTGGTGACAGGCACTGGCAGTACCATTCCATCGATCCTACAGGCTTCAGTGAATTTGCCACAGGGGCATTTGTTGATGCCAACTCCAGGATGGGCAGGATGCCGGGTGATCCGGGATCAACCGATCCGGATGCAGAGATCATTCAGCCCTACACATCTCCTGAGCCATCTGGCGGTTTCCTGCATGTAAAAATCGAACCGGAAGGGAGTTACTGGGGAACACCAAGGATCATCTTTGAGTTTTTCAATGAGAAAGGAGAGATCCTCTATTCCACCTTTAAGGATACTCCGGAAGAATAAAACAATCCAACATTAACTAATAAACAAATATCCACCATGAAAAGAGCACTCGTACTTTCTTTAATTGTCCTTGTTTTCCTGCTGCCTTCGTGTAATCCAACCTCGGGGGACAAACTGCCTAACTTTGTTATTATCTTTTGTGATGACCTTGGATACGGGGACATAGGCGCCTTTGGGCATCCCACCATCAAAACCCCGAACCTTGACAGGCTGGCCAGCGAGGGACAGCGGTGGACCTCCTTCTATGTGGCGGCAAGTGTTTGCACGCCCAGCCGCGCGGGACTGCTAACAGGGCGGCTGCCCATAAGGTCCGGGATGTGCAACGATAGACACCGGGTCTTATTCCCGAACTCCACAGGCGGTCTCCCGCAAAGCGAGATCACCATTGCCCGGGCTTTGAAACAGGCCGGGTACACGACGGCATGTATAGGGAAATGGCACCTCGGGCATCTTCCCGAATACCTGCCCCCCAGGCACGGCTTCGATTATTATTACGGGATCCCCTACAGCAATGACATGGACAGGGTGACCGATGAGAACCAGACAGTCTATAATGTCCCACTGTATCAGAACATGGAGATCATTGAAAGGCCTGCGGACCAGACTACCCTGACCAAACGCTATACAGAAGAGTCCATCAGGTTCATCCATGAGAACAAAGACCGGCACTTCTTTCTCTACCTCGCCCATACCATGCCCCATATACCTCTCTTCAGGTCAGGGGATTTCGAGGATGTGAGCCTGCGGGGACTATTCGGGGATGTGATAGAAGAGATCGACTGGAGTACAGGGGAAATCATCAAAGCCCTGAAGGATGCGGGGATTGAAAGCAACACCCTGGTGCTGTTCACCTCTGATAATGGTCCATGGGGCATCATGGAACTGAACGGGGGTTCACCCGGGATCCTGACGGGGGAAAAGGGCGCCACATTTGAAGGGGGCATGCGGGAGCCCACCATCTTCTGGTGGCCTGGAAGGATACCGCCAGGCACTGTCATGGATATGGGGGCTACAATGGACATCTTTCCCACCTTCTGCAAGCTGGCAGGCGTGGAAGTCCCCGGAGACCGGGTCTACGATGGTCAGGATATTTCACCAGCACTTTTCGGGACCGGACACACGGAGCGTGATGTTGTGTTCTATTATCGCGGATCCCGGATCTTCGCCGTCAGGAAGGGGCCCTACAAGGCACATTTCATTACAAAAACCGCTTACGGCCGTGACGATGAAATGCAGCATGATCCACCACTGCTATACAACCTGGAGCATGATCCCTCCGAACTGTACAACATTGCTGACCAGCGTCCCGGGGTCATTGAGGATATCCGCGCCGAGATAGAAAAACACCAGCAGACCCTGGAGCCGGTGGATAACCAGCTGCAAAAAAGGATCTCTGAATGAAAATCTAAAGCATCTATTAAATTAAACAAAATAAATATCTGATTTATAATGACTTATAGAACCTGCATTATATTTGTATTTGTCCTCGGGTTGGCCATCCTGGCATGTTTGCCTGCATGCAAATCCAGCCTTGAAAGAAACCCGCAGGAGCAACCCAATATTATTATCATTCTGACCGATGACCAGGGCTGGGGGGACCTGAGCTTTCATGGGAATACCAACCTGAACACACCTAATATAGACCTGCTGGCGGGCAGCGGGACCAGTTTTGAACGTTTCTATGTCTGTCCGGTATGTTCCCCGACACGGGCGGAGTTGCTTACCGGGAGGTATCACCCAAGATCAGGTGTTTACAGTACTTCAGCCGGGGGAGAAAGGATGGACCTGGATGAAACCACCATAGCCGACATTTTCAAGGCTTCCGGCTATGCTACAGCAGCCTTCGGTAAATGGCATAATGGCATGCAGTATCCTTATCACCCGAATGCCAGGGGATTCGATGAATACTACGGGTTCTGTTCGGGCCACTGGGGCCATTATTTCAGTCCCATGTTAGAACATAACGGCAAACTTGTCACTGGCAAGGGATTTATCATTGATGACCTGACCGATCATGCCATTGATTTTATTGAAAATAACAGGGACAAACCCTTTTTTCTGTATGTCCCCTATAATACCCCCCATGGGCCCATGCAGGTACCTGATGAATACTGGGACAGGCTCAAAGATGCATCCCTGCCAATGCGGCACAGGGATCCTGAAAAAGAGGATGTTATGTTCACCCGGGCCGCACTGGCAATGTGCGAAAACATTGATTACAATGTTGGAAGGATCATGGATAAGCTGGAAGAGACAGGCCTGGAGGAAAATACCATTGTCGTTTTCTTCCACGACAATGGTCCCAATTCATGGCGCTGGAATGAGGGCATGAAAGGGCGAAAAGGATCCACCGATGAAGGAGGTGTACGTTCCCCCTTGTTTATCCGCTGGAAAGGAGTGATCGAAGAAGGTAAGGAAATTCGGGAAATTGCTGCAGCCATCGATCTTTTGCCAACCCTGGCAGAGTTAGCTGGTATTGAGGTAGTTGGTACAAGGCCATTGGACGGGATCAGCCTAAAATCCCTGATCCTGGGTGGGGAGAGTCCTGCCCCGGATAGGATTATTTTCAGCCACTGGTCCGGCAGGGTCAGTGCGAGGAATCAGCAATACCGGCTGGATCATGAGGGACAGCTATTCAATATTGCAGATGATCCCGGCCAGTATACCAACATTGCTGAACAGCAGCCTGAAGTTTTGCATAGCCTGATGCAAGCCAGGGATGATTGGATGCAGTCAGTGATGGCCGAACTGCCGGAAGAAGATGAACGCCCCTTTGCCCTTGGTTACCCAGGAAGCAAATACACCCAGATCCCCGCACGGGATGGTATAGCTCACGGTAATATCGTGCGGTCAAACCGCTGGCCCAACTGTTCCTTTTATACCAATTGGACAAGCACCAATGACAAGATCACCTGGGATGTGGAGGTCCCGGAATCCGGTAATTTCCAAGTTACCCTCTATTATACCTGCCCGCCCGAAGATATCGGATCATCATTCCAGCTGAGCTTCAATGAGAGCAGTATCAGGGGCGAAATTTCAGAGGCTCATGATCCACCCCTGGTTGGCATGGAAGAGGACCGGGTAGAACGTCATAATTCCTATGTTAAAGACTTCAAACCCTTAAAACTTCCGGAAATGCACCTGGATAAGGGTGCAGGTGAACTGACACTCCAGGCCCTGAACGTAGCGGGGTCACAGGTCATGGACTTCAGATTACTGATGTTCGAGCGGATTGATTAAAATA
>JAZGGT010000493.1:0-5903 GCA_036480555.1 Bacteroidales bacterium
GCTTTCAGCAGGATTTGCCGTAGCAGCCTGGTAGGAATTGTAACTTACGGTCAGCAGGGCTACGATCAGCACCACTAGGGTTACACCAAGTAACACCAGGGCATAGACAATCACATTGAAATCAATATGAAAGGCAAAATTCTGGAGCCATGTCCTGATTCCGAAATAGGCCGGGATGGCAATCAGGGATGAGATCCCTAACAACCTGAGCGTTTCCTTTGATAACAGGAACATCACAATATTAACCGATGCTCCCATTGTTTTCCGGATACCAATCTCCTTTGTACGCTGATTGGTCGTATACGAGATCAAACCCAGCAATCCCAGGCAGGAGATGAACACTGATAAAATAGAAAAGATCACAAGGATCATTCCGGTGCGCCTTTCGGTATCAAACAATTTGTTGAAAGTGTCATCCATCCAGGAATACTCAAATGGATGTTCCGTACCGAAATCCTCCCACTTCTGTTGAACAAATTCAACAGTTTCCTGCATATTACCTTCTCCGAGCTTCACAACAAGCACGCCTTCCCAGTTTCCGATCATAAAATGGATCGCCATGGGATGGATCTCCTCCTGCATGGATTCGAAATGGAAATCCTTTACCACACCGATAATGGGGATAAACTCATCTGGTTCCCCGTCTTCTCCCGGATTATAGAAACGGGTATTCAGTGGATCCTTGATATCAAACGCTTTCAGGCTGGCTTCATTTATAATAACGGCAAATGAATCCGTCGGTATATCCGGACTGAAAAACCTGCCTTCCACCATCTCAAGGCCCATGGCCTGATCGAAATTATAACTGGTATAACAGCTGGATAGTAGGAATATATCGCTCCGGTCCCATCCCTCAAGCCAGTGTGCATTTTGCCAGTATTGATATGAAGGGACATGGGTTGAATTGGCCACATTGATGATATTGGAATGCCTACCGATCTCCTCTTTGAATGCATTTATTTTCTGCCCAAGGCCATCTGAGCGGTGGACAATCAGCACTTTTTCTTTGTCGAATCCAGGATCTTTTTTCTGCATAAATGCCAGTTGCCGGCTGACCATAAAGGTCCCAAGCAGGATCACAATGGTTACCGTAAATTGTAATATGATCAACAGGTTCCTCAAAAAACTCTTGCTGGCACTGCCCTTTGTCTCGGTTTTAAATACAGCAACAGGTTTGAATCCTGCCAATACAAATGCTGGGTAACTTCCGGCCAGGAGTCCCACAAAAATGGCAAACAGGATCAACAGGGGTATATTCCAGTTGTTGCTGAATATGTCAAAATCCAGATCCAGCCGGATCAGGTTATTATATCCCGGCATCAACAGGAATACGATGACAACTGCAATAATCATTGCGAAAATGCTCAGGAAAACCGATTCAGTAAGGAACTGGGTTATCAGCAGGGACCGGGAGGAACCTACCACCTTCCGGAGACCTACCTCTCGTGCCCGTGTCGTTGAACGTGCTGTGGCCAGGTTCATAAAGTTAATACTGGCAATAATCAGGATCAAGATGGCAACAACCATGAAAATATAGACATACATGGGATTTCCTCCTGGTTCCATTTCATATTGCAGGTCGGAATACAGGTGGATATCAGTCATGGCCTGCAGGCGATAACCATAGGAATTGCCAGATTCCCGAAATTGATCCAGGTTAATGCCCATGAACTGTTCAACCATTGGGCCAACATATTTTTCAACCATGTCCTGCATCCGTGATTCAAACTCCACGGGATCTGTCCCCGGTGCAAGCACAAAATAGGTATGAAAATTATGATTTACCCAGTTGGTACTCCTGCTTTGCTCAAACGTACATAATGAACCCAACATCTTGAAGTGAATATGTGAATTGACAGGAATATCCTCCATGACACCGGTCACTACATAAAAGTTAGAATCCTGTTCAATCCGGAAGGTCTTTCCCATGGGATTATCATCCCCAAAATATTTACTGGCATATTCTTCCGTCAGGACAATACTTCGCGGCTCTTTTAAACAGGTTTCAGGATTCCCTTCCAGCAATTTAAAACTGAAAACATCAAAAAATGAGGAATCTGTAAAAATGAATTCCCGCTCTGTCTCGTGGAATTTTCTATCACCGGTGCGGACCAGCCTTCCACCCATTTGACGCAGCCTGACAGCACTTTCCACTTCAGGGTAATCCATCAACATGGCTTCCATCATGGGAGGTGAGGTAACGGCATGCCGCATTTCGGTTCCTGGCATATTCCCCAGGATCCAGGCACGGTAGATGCGGTCCGATTTTTCATGAAAGCGGTCATAGGTTAGTTCATTGATCACATACAGGAATATGAATATGGTGCTGGCCAGCCCGATGGCCAGTCCCAGTATATTAATAAAGCTGTATCCGAAGTGCTTGAAGAGGTTGCGAAAGGCAACCTTGATAATGTTTGCAATCATTCTTCAGTATTTTGGCAGGTATAATAAATACGACGTTGCAAACTAGTATTTGTTACAGTCTAAGCCAATAAAAAGGGAATGAAGTGCAGATATTTACCGGTGAAGTATCGGAATTAAAAGGTAAATGAATACGCTGACCATCTCAGGGATCAGGCAAAACAGGAATGAATCCCAGCGATAAAAATCAGGTCCTGGAAATTATTTAAAATCATTCTATTGAGTCAAATTTGTCGACATAAATTTGTCGATGAATCGTAGAAAACATATATTTATTTTTTAAACGTACTAATTACACTAATCTGATATATATGAAAAGTTCAAATGCCATGGAGGCATGGTTTATTACCGGCAGCCAGGATCTCTACGGTCCCAAAACACTCAAACAGGTAGCAGTGAACTCACAGGAGATCGTGAAGGGATTCAACGGATCCACCACCAACCCCGTAAAAATTGTTTACAAACCAGTCGTTACCACCCCTGATGAAATAACCAGGGTCTGCATGGACGCAGACAACTCACCTGACTGTATAGGACTGATCACATGGATGCATACTTTTTCGCCCGCGAAAATGTGGATTACAGGACTCGGAAGTTTGAGAAAACCATTCCTTCATCTGCATACACAGTTCAACAGGGATATACCCTGGGCCGATATCGATATGGATTTCATGAACCTGAACCAGTCAGCTCATGGTGACCGTGAATTCGGATTTATCGGAAGCAGGATGCGAAAGGAAAGAAAAGTAGTTGTAGGACACTGGCAGGACCCGGAAGTTGCATCAGGCATTGAGCTTTGGCTGCGCGTTGCAGCAGCCTGGCATGAATCAAAACAGGTAAAGATCGCCAGGTTCGGGGACAATATGCGGGAAGTAGCTGTGACCGAAGGAGATAAAGTCGAAGCCCAGATGAAATTTGGCTGGTCCGTAAACGGATACGGTATAGGAGAACTGGTGGCTGTGATCGAGCAGGTTACCGGCAAGCAAATAGACCTTCTCTGTGAACAGCTTGAATCTGAATACAAGATGCAGGATGGCCTCCGCAAAGGTGGCGAAATGCATTCTTCTCTGAGGGAATCTGCAAGGATAGAAATTGGGCTTCGCACCTTCCTTGAAGAGGGTGGTTTTGGTGGTTTCACCGATACTTTCGAGGATCTGCATGGCATGATCCAGTTACCCGGACTGCCGGTACAGCGTTTGATGCATGAGGGCTATGGATTTGGTGCCGAGGGGGACTGGAAAATGGCGGCCATGCTTCGGACCATGAAGATCATGGCTTCAGGTCTCCCGGGAGGGAATTCTTTCATGGAAGATTATACCTACCATTTTGATCCTGCGGGCATGAGGGTGCTCGGGGCACATATGCTCGAGATCTGCTCTTCCATTGCTGACGGAAAACCGGCATGTGAGATTCACGAACTTGGGATTGGCGGCAAAGCGGACCCGGTAAGGCTGTGCTTCAATGTTTCAGAAGGTCCGGCCATCAATGTCAGTGTCCTTGATATGGGCAACCGCTTCAGGATACTGGTCAATGAAGTGGAGGCTGTTCTTCCCCCACAGGATCTGCCCAAACTGCCTACAGCACGCGTATTATGGAATCCAAAACCAGACTTGAAAACCGCAGCCGCTGCCTGGATACTTGCCGGTGGAGCGCATCACACCTGTTACAGCCAGAACCTCACTTCAGAACATATAATGGATTTTGCCGATATGGCCGGGGTTGAGTTCATGTTGATTGATAAGGACACCAATCTGCGGGATTTCAAGAACGAGATCCGCTGGAACGAGGTATATTACCATATAGCAAAAGGAATTTAATCTCCACAACATCATGAAAGAAGTCATTGGATTATTGATCATTTTATCCTGTTTTCTTATGGGCAGCTGCTCATCCCCTGAGAGACCGGATCAACCCAACATCATCCTGATCATGTCCGATGATGTCGGGTATTCCGATATCGGATGTTACGGGGGTGAGATCAGGACGCCCAACCTGGATGGACTGGCGGCAAATGGACTCCGTTATACTCAATTCTATAATACTTCGAGATGTTGTCCGACGAGGGCTGCTCTGTTAACCGGACTGCACCAGCACCAGGCCGGGATAGGGCATATGATGAATGACAGGGGAAATGACGGCTACCGGGGCGACCTGAATGAGCATTGCCTGACCATAGCCCAGGTAATGAAATCAGCAGGATACAAAAATTACATGTCAGGGAAATGGCATGTTACAAAATACAAACCCAGCTGGGAGGATCCTCCCAGGAACAACTGGCCTGTGCAGCGTGGATTCGACAGGTTTTTTGGCACCATCCAGGGAGCCGGAAGTTTTTATGATCCCTATTCCCTGACCAGCGGCAATACCCTGATCGCTCCGGGAGAAGGATTCTACTATACCGATGCCATCAGTGATACTGCTGTTAAGTTCATCAGGGAACATGATTCAGATGAACCCTTTTTCATGTATGTTGCCTATACAGCTGCTCACTGGCCCATGCATGCCCTGCCTGAAGATATTGCAAAGTATAAGGGAATGTATGATATCGGATGGGATTCGATCAGGTCAGCGAGGTATGCCAGGATGATTGAAATGGGACTGATCAGGCCCGAATGGGAAATGTCTTCCGCATATCCTGCTGACAGTGAGTGGGAAAAGGTGGACATGAAAGAATGGCATGCCCGGTGCATGGAAGTTTATGCCGCCATGCTTGACAATATGGACCAGGGAATCGGTAGAATCATCAAAGAGCTGGAATCACAGGGAAAACTCGGGAACACAGTCATTTTCTACCTCCAGGACAATGGAGCATGTGCAGAGACCTACGGGTTTGGAAGAACCTATATCCCACCTGAAGGAGAAGTAGTATTGCATCCCATGGCACCAGAAGAGTTACAGACTGAAATGGTTCCAAAAAATACACGTGACGGATGGCCGGTAAAGGTTGGTCATGGGGTTGTACCCGGTCCCGCAGATACTTTTATTGGCTATGCTATGGAATGGGCAAACGCCAGCAATACCCCATTCCGCATGTTCAAACACTGGTCACATGAAGGCGGGATAGCCACGCCCCTGATCGTTCACTGGCCTGCAGGGATAAGAGCCAGGGGGGAATTCAGGGACCAACCCTCCCAGCTGGTCGATATCATGGCCACCTGTGCAGATCTGGGCGGGGCAACCTATCCGGAGGAATTCAAGGGTAATAAAATTCATCCCATGGCAGGGGCCAGCCTGTTACCCAGTTTTGAAGATCACCCGTTGGACAAAGAGTTCCTCTACTGGGAACACGAGGGAAACCGGGCCATCCGGAAAGGGAAATGGAAACTGGTTTCCAGGGCCTGCCGCTGGCCGCATGACCATGAAGAACATGATATGCTCCCGCTCAGGTTTTGGGAGCTTTATGACCTTGAAGCTGACCGTACGGAGAATTATAACCTGGCTTCCCAATACCCGGATATGGTAAGGGAACTTGCTGCAGAATG
>JAZGGT010000494.1:0-7673 GCA_036480555.1 Bacteroidales bacterium
AGACTATTTCTAACAAAGCCCACAAGAAATAGCGTTATCAATGTTGATACGCCTAAAACTCCTCTGTCCGCAAAAATCCATCTGTAGAAAATATAATGTATCAGAGAAAAAACCACCGCTAAGCAGATGGAAGCCACAACTGGTCTAATCTTCCATTTCTTAACCAATGCAAAGAGTAAAATCGCTCCTAGTACTATTTCTTCATTAAGTACATAGAACATAACATGGTAATAATCAAGCCAACTATAATACTCAATCCGGATATTATTCTTGTTTCCGATGTATTTTATCATCATAAGAGAACATCCAGCAATTATGAGTGCAAGTATTATGGATTTAGCAGTTGTTTGTAGATTCAATTGTAATCCGATCTGTTTTAGAAATCCTTTTCCCCATATTAAATAACTTAAGAAGATTATTAATATTGAACCTATTGAAGAAAACAACCACCCACCTAAAAAGGAGTATGAGAAAAGTACATACAACAAGATAAGTAGAGAGAATAATAGTGGAATTCTTAGTTTAAAGATCATACTAGTTTTGTCTTATAACTATTGCCCACAACATGTGTGCATATTCATATTCCATTGTATTATATACCCAAGTGAAAAGTATAACATATTATTCTACTGCCAATAGCAGCATTAAACGTAAAAATAAGCGTATTATCCAGGTAATCTAATAAAAAATCACGTTTGCAGTATAATATGAAATATATTCGCAGATTGTGGTAGAATGCAACATAGTATATTGAATATGTCGGTTGGATTTACCGGTTTATCATCTTCCATAATCAAAGACATCCAAAAGACATTGATTTTGAACTCGATGAGATTATTATTAGGGGTAGTACTGTTTTATCCCGTTTGGTGGTACTGTATTAGTGCGGTATTAAAAATCCTATGTGCGTAAAACCAGTTCACTTTCAGGAACTGGATATAAGCATATAATTATTGCTTTATAATCATCAATCTCCCTATTCTTTTCTTATCTTTTTAGTAATAAAGAATTTATTGTCAATTATAACAGTTAATAATAATGTCTGCGGGGGTAAGCTTCTATCTATTTTAATTGTTATTTTATTCAAACCAATTTGTTGCGCATTAATTCTTCCTTTTTTAATTATTTGTCCTTTTGTATTTGATAAAAAGAAGTAAGTTTCTGATAATTTGTCAAGATTAAATTCAAGTGTAAACTCAGAAACTGTTGGGTTGGGATAGATATTTAATGAATATGGATTTTTACCATCAATTTCTTGAACACTTACAGGAGCATTTCTTATTAATGTAACTGCATAAATAGTAGGGTCTGCACTTGTCAGGCTGGTTTGATTATTGCTAAATGGATTCAAGATCGGACTTGAAATACCACCGTAGATATGTCCTATTAAGATGCTGTCTTGAGTTATTTCGTCTAATTTTAATATTTCAGAAGAATAATGAGGTAAATTTTCGTTAGGGATAAATTCTGCACTTGCCCCTTTAAGTCCAGGCATTTCAACAGGCAACTGAAATTCCTGCAGTGTACCATCAGAAAATCTTGTTAACCGGCTGATTGTCTTAACAAAAGGAACCTAGTCATCTTGTATTAGGTTAGCATTTTGATAATAGTATTGGCTCATACCACCAAAAAACAAACTGTGCATTTCATTATTTGAACTGTCAAACAAGGCGGCCTTTGCACTATGATAATTACTTAAATACTGGTTAAATGTTGTTATGGGCGTATACCCTGAAGTGCTAATATCTACAGGATATAGAAAAGGTAAATCTACATTGGCGTGAAAAACACCGGAAGAAATTGTATAGCCTTCAGAGCCATCAGGAAATATTTGAGGCAGAAGATTATAATCTCTTCTTCTTAAATGAACCGGGTCGGTAATAGTAGAATAGTTTCCGTAACTTAATTGCTGACCTCTATTGTCAATCGTAAATTTCTGTATTTGGTTTGAATAGGTTTGGGTAAATGTTGGTCCGCCCATTGGATTATATAAGCCATCAAATTTTTGTCCCCCAACCAAATAAAAGACATCGTCAATTTTACCTAATTGTCCACCAGTAATTGCAAAAACAGGATCGTTAATTTGTTTAAAGAATGGTGTAATTGAATCTCCATTAATTATTGCATCAATAACAGAATTAACCTGTATCGAAGTTAAGTTTTCAAATGTGATATGTTGATTTGCAGTAGCAGAAAAAGCGTAGCCACCGATAATATATAAAGTATCATTGTCCTGATAAAAGTTCATATTGGTTGATTGCAGTTGCTCATTAATACCTGTTGGAAGACTATTTAAAGAAGCAGACCAGAATTGTTGAGCATTAATATCAACTACAAAAATATCCGTATTGTTTTGGGTTTGGGGGAAAGAAAACATAGGTTGTCTTGCGTGCATACCGTCTTTTCTGCCGCCAAGGATCAGCCATTTCCCGTCATGTTGTCCAAAAGCGTAAGAATGTAGTCCGGGTAAACCCGGAACATCAACAGCCTCCAGTTCAACAGAATAGTTGAATGAATTCTATCCGGGTACATTTATTAAAAATGCAAACGTTAAAATAGTCAGGTTAAGTAAATATTTCATTTGATTTTTTGTATTTTCACTACGTACAAACATATTAAGAACGGTCACAAAGGTTGATATCTACAGGTTTTTTAACCTGTTTTTAACTTACCACCGGTAGCGGGGGAACAGCATAAAGATTATATTTATTCAGCTCAGTCTCAACAAGATGCAATTCCTTCTCTGCCAGCAGAGATTATTTTATGTACACTTGCATAACATCCTTATGATGAAGATAGTTTGGCATAATATATATTCCTCTGCAAAGGAGCTTCACCGCCTTGCACCCTGGGAATGGATGTTTGAAGACGATATCTTCGGGGTGAAAATCCCCGGAACTGACCGGGTCTATTTTATCAGCGTTATGGGCGCAAATGGGGAATTAAGTGCTGTAGTAGCTTACAGGGGAAGCCGGGCACTGAGACAATTCTGGGAACTTCATCTAGGCTACATATATTTAAGGCCGGAAACCATTCTTACGATCCCCCATATCATGCTGTCCTTTCACGACCGGAATTTTCTAAGCGCAGAACAACTCAGACAGATCAAATCCACCGGACTGACATTCCGTGGGTCCGGCACCTGGCCGGTTCTGGAAGAGATCATACCGGGGTATGTACCTTCATTGCCCCCGGATTCAACCTTGCCCGATGCAGCTGTGATTCTGGAACAGACCCTGGATGTGGTAAAACGGACTTCAGAAGAAAAGTATTTACTGCATCATGAAGATCACGATGATGAAATGTATCTAATAAGAGAAACAGACACAAAATCATCTGGTTTCACCTGGCAGGACCGGTACCGGAAGATAAATACCAAACCATTTCGTTTTAAGGTGAACTGCCGGGAAGACATCCTGGACAGTCTCACCGTCCTGCCGGCAAGATCCGTAATCCTCCAACTGGACCTGGTTTTATTGCCTGTACCGATCAAAGAAGAGGGTTCCAACGGGTATTTTCCGTTTATATTACTGGCGACCAATAAAAAAACAGGCATTATTGAAGGTATGGAGATGCTCACACCGCGTCCCGATCTGGATACCATGTATGAATCTGTCCCACAAAAGGTGTTAGATATGTTACTGTCCTTAAAATACAATCCGCTGAGAATTGAGATTCAATCCCATTTACTGGAATCGCTTCTTCATTCCATTCTGAAAAAAGCCGGTTTTAAAATGATTCTGGTCAAAGAACTTAAAAGCATAGAAATAGCTGTTGAAGGGCATATGTCATCCCTTTAAACGATGACAAAGGACAACATTTGAAGTCTTTTTAACCTGTTTTTAACCTCCTTCCGGAGGTGGAGGAGAGGCATATAGGCCATATTTATTCAGTTCAGCTTCAACAAGATGCAACTCTTTTTCCGCCAACAGGAAATCATGCCTGACCCTGTAGTATAATTCCACTTCATAAAAATATTCAATCATGGATATCTCCCCTGTTTCGATGGCGAGGGATAATAAACCGGGATCGTTGGCAATATCAAGCACCTCTGACAATTGTTCTACCTGTTTCAGGTAGGTCATGAACCTGGTATAGAATTGCATGATCCTGGCAACTTCAGCCGAACGGAATTTATCCGCCTCCATTTCCGCCGTCAGGATCTCTCCCGAAGCATGCTTGATTTTATTGGAGTTTTCCCAGAGCGGTATAGTAACACCCAGCTGGAAACCCCTCAAGCTAAAGTCATTCAACTTCTCATAATAATAGCCCGTCCTGATTTTTGGCATGCCTGTGGCCCTGGTAAGTTTCTTCTGAAAATTCAGACGGTCAACTTCAGATAAATATGCCTGGTAGAGAGGATCCTTCAGGGATTCCTTGATGACAGAATCCTGCAGTTCCATATTTATCAGGTAATAAATGGAATCTGTAATTTCAACCGGATTATTACCCGTAATATGGTTGATCTTTGATTGAATAATCTCTGATTCTGCCAGGATCTCATCCCTTTCAGCTGTCAGAGTGGCCCGCAATAGCAAGGCCTTATTAAGGCTGATCTTGCTGATTTCACCATTATCATACTGTATCTGGTAAAAGGAACTGACCTGTTCCAGTTCAGCCATCCTTTCAGACAGGACCAATAGTTCTTTGTTCAGATAGACCTTTTCAATCCACAGTTGTTTGGCTTCCAAAAGCTTTTCTATTTTCATGCTTGCCAGGATCTGTGAGGCTTTCTCAACTTCTGCTTTTGACAACTTTGACCGGCTGGTATACACTGTCGGAAAGGAAAATGACTGTGATACTACCAGGTCCGTTCTGTTGCCTAATCTCTCAGGTGAACCCCAGAGGTAAGCAAATCCCACCTCCGGATTGTCCAGGTACAGGTTTCTCTTGGATCCGGTCTGAACAGTCTCAAAATACTGGCTTGCAGTACCGAGCGTCCTGTTATGATGTATAACCCGCATCATCAGGGAATCAAGAGAGGCCTGTGGCATTGCCGGCACAGATACCAGGAACAGTATGCCGCTTGCGATATACTTTAAATGCTTCATTTTTTACTGCTTTTAAATATCAGATAATACACAGATGGGATCACATACAGGTTCAAAAGGGTGGAAGTGATCAGTCCACCCAGTATAACAATGGCCATGGGTGCCTGGATTTCATTGCCCGGTTTTTGTCCCGCGATTGCCATAGGCAGCAGAGCCAGGGCGGAGGCCAGGGCAGTCATAAGGATGGGGTTCAGGCGATCGGCCGATCCTTCACGAACAGATTTTTCCACAGAATGCCCGTCGGTTTGCATATGGCGATACCTGGATATAAGCAGGATCCCGTTCCGGGTAGCTATGCCGAACAGGGTAATAAATCCGATAATAGCAGGAATGCTGATGGTCCCTGATGTAAGCCAGATACTCACCACTCCCCCGATCAGTGCCAGGGGAAGATTCAGCAGTACCACAAATGCCACCAGGGTGTTTTTGAATTCCTGGTAAAGGATGATGAAAATGATCAGCACAGCAAGAAGGGAACTGAAAAACAGCATTTTCTGGGCCTGCTGGGCGCTTTCAAATTGTCCCCCTAATTCAATCCTGTAACTTTCAGGCAAACTTATGGAGGCATCCAGGGCCTGTTTTACATCTTGGACTACGCTTCCTATGTCCCGGTCCGCCACATTGGCAGATACCACCATCTTACGCTGCACATTTTCCCTGTTGATGACATTGGGACCCGAAACGGACACTACATCGGCCACATATTGCAGGGGGATCTTCAATCCATCCCAAGTATCAATAAGCGTATTCTCTATGGCCCTGGCTGAATTCCGGTATGGTTCATCATATCTCAGGACCAGGTCATAGTTCAGGTTGTTCTCATAAACCTCCGAGACCTTCAATCCGGCTATGGCTGTTTCCACAAAATCAGTGAATTGATTCATCGGGATCCCGTATTTCATCAGCATGTCTCTCCTCGGCCGGATCTGTATCTGTGGGATCTCTGTCATTTGTTCCCTGTTCACATCAACCACCCCGGGAATATCCCGGATGGCTAACTGGACTTCTTTTGAAAGATTGAAAAGTGTTTCCTGTTGCTCACCGAAGATCTTAATCGCGATGTTGGCCCGGGTACCGGAAAGAAGGTGATCGATCCGGTGGCTGAGAGGCTGTCCGATATTGATATTCAATCCTGAAAATCCTGAAAAGCGTTCCCTTACTTCCTCAAGGAATTCCTCCCTGGAACGGTCTTCGAGGATGAAAGGAACATCAATCTCACTGGCATTGCTTCCCCCGTGGCTGTGTTCATTCAATTCGGCCCTGCCTGTCCGCCGGCTTACATGCTGCACCTCCGGGATCTTCAATAATTCCAGATCAATTGTCCTCGCCAGACGGTTACTTTCATCCAGGGAAATACCCGGCATACTCGTCGTGGTTATGGTCAGGGTACCTTCATTAAAATCAGGCAGGAAACTTCTGCCAAAACGGGTCATCAGGATGATGGATAAAACCAGGAGTATTCCCGACGCAAATATTATGGTTTTAGGATATTTAAGCATTCGTCCCAGGCTTTTTTCATAGGCCAGGTTCAACTTCCGGATCAGGGGATTTCCCCCTTTTATATTTCGTCTCAGCTGACCGGGGCTTGTAAGAAAATAGCTTGTAAGCACAGGTGTAAGTGTGATGGCAATAAACATCGAGGCAAACAGGGATACGATAAAGGTGATCCCCAGCGGCTTCAGCATCCTGCCTTCCATTCCCGAGAGGAAGAACAGGGGAATGAAGGCAACGATGATGATCAGGGTGGCCTGAACAATTGACGAGCGTATCTCTGTGGAAGCCAGATAGATTACTTTGAGATTCTTCTCTCTCTTTTCCGGCGGCTTTTTGAAATTTTGTTTCAGCCTTTTAAGCACATTCTCAACATCTATGATGGCATCATCAACCAGGGCTCCAATGGCAATGGCCATACCTCCGAGGGACATTGTATTGATGGTAAAATCAAGCAGGTATAATACGGTAAGGGCAATTATCAGGGATATTGGAATGGCTATCAGGGATATTATGGTCGTCCGCATATTGAAAAGGAAGAGGAATAGTATGATGGAAACAAATATCCCGCCTTCAATCAATACCTTGAGTACATTGTTTACAGACGTCCGGATAAAATTCGCCTGCCTGAAAAAACGACTGTTGATCTCAATCCCTTCCGGCAGAGAAGCTTCCATATCCTCCAGCGCCATATCAATATTATTGGTTAGTTGCAGGGTATTGGTATTGGGTTGTTTCAGTACCGTCATGATCACCGATTCGGTATTATCGATGAAAGCGGCACCGATTCTTTGAGGAGATCCGATAAGTACAGATGCAACATCATTGATCAGGACCGGTTTTCCTTCCCGGATTTTAACCACCGATTTTCCGATCTCGTCAACATTGACAGACCGGCCGACAGCCCTGATGAAGTACTCCTGTCCGAATTCATTGATAAACCCACCGGATACATTGTTGTTCAGGGCACGGGTGGCTGAGATTAGTTCATCCAGACTCACATCGTAATATCTCATCTTCAGGGGATCAGCGTGTATCTGGTACTGCTTCTGGTCTCCTCCCATGACGATAATCTGCGATACTCCCGTAACAGAAAGCAGCCGTTGTTTTACCTGCCGGTCTGCGACATTC
>JAZGGT010000495.1:0-4228 GCA_036480555.1 Bacteroidales bacterium
ATTCCTGTCTGGATCTCCATACCATTCAATGCACCAGTCGGCAGCCCATTGGTTTGATTTATCATTATGGCACTTATTGCAGGCATTCGGTGATTTCAGTTTATCTGAGAGGTCAGGCCGGGGAATCCGTATACTATGGTCACGGCGCGGGTCAATTACCATATAGGTTCTTTCCGGCATATGGCATTCCAGGCAACTGGATCCTTCCTGTTCAGGGTCATGAAAATGATGATCCCGGCTACCATACTTTTCTGCCAGGTGGCAGCGGTAGCACAGGGCATTGCTGTGTACGAACACCTTACCACTATGCGGTTCATGACAATCTTTGCATACTACACCGTTTTGATACATTTTACTTTGTAAAAAAGAGGCATAGACATAAACTTCTTCGAGTATCTGTCCATCTGCGAAATAGAGTCCATCATCAAGAAGCGACGGGGTATGCGTTTCCAGGAATGATTTCCCGTATATGTAATCTTCGCTAATAATTCCCCTGCGTGCATGACAGCGTGCACACATATCAACCAAGGTGCGGTCTGTCCTTGGCACCGATCGTTCAGCCGTACCCGTTTCCATATTAAAAACCCAGGAGGCATTGTCCTGGTCCTTCAACCTGATCATCAGTCCCATATCAGAATAAGCCTCCGGGTTGCCTCCCTGCTCAACGATCCGGGCCCATTCGACATGGCTTGAACCCGGACCATGGCAGGATTCACATGAGACATCAATCTCAGACCAGGAAGTATGGTAGGTTTCTGTTTCCGGGTTGAAACTCTTCCTTACATTGGTTGAGTGACATTCGGAACACATGTAATTCCAATTCTGGGTGATCCGGGTCCAGAATAAAATATCATGGGGGGGGATCCTTTCCTGGTCGTAGATATGGAACCAGCGCTGTCCGCCTTCACCGGCCGGGCGTGTATCCCAGCAAAATGGGAGCATCTGGTAGGCGCCCCCTGGAAATTCTACCAGGTATTGCTGCAGGGGCCTGATCCCAAATACATACTTGATCTCAAAATCCATGATTTCTCCATCAATCCCTTCGGTATTGACCATGAATTTACCATCCTGCCTGAAGAAACGGGTCTCTATCCCATGGAGTGTCTGGCTGGTGTTAAAATCAGCCAGTACGGTTTCATCCGTGGCATGATCCATTGCAAGGTCATGATCTGAACCCTGGTAGAGTTCATATTCCCGCAGATGACATTCCTTGCAGGATTCCCTGCCGATATATTCCGGTCCCACTTCATCATTTGCACTCACACCTGTCCCCGGCCCATCAGCAGATTTATTTTTACAGGTACTGAATACCAGGATAAAAAATAAAAAAACTGGCAGTAAAGACAGTAGGAGATTGGATTTATTGTTTCTTTCCATGATAAGAACCGGGCATTAAATTATTTTAAAACTATAAAAATAACCCTCTTACAGACGTTTATTGTCATTATTAAGAAATAAACTTAATAAATTTACCTTCTTAACAAGAGAAAGTGCAGGAGCCATCAAATAGCAAGCATCAATCACGCCGGGATTTCTTAAGGAGATTTTCAGTATGGGCTGCTGTAGGGGCAGGGGTGCTGGCATCCATAAGCCTTCTCAGGCAATTTATCCCCCGCCTGACCCAATACCAGCGTCGCTTCAAGATCGGTCGTGTAAACAATTTCCCGGTCAATACTTTTACCTACATGGCAGACAGAAAATTGTTTGTATACCGTGATCATCAGGGGATCAGGGCTGTATCAGCCATCTGTACCCATCTGGGCTGTGTGATAGGAAAAAGCGATGAGGGTTTTAAATGCCCCTGCCATGGATCATGTTACAATGACCAGGGGGAGGTACTTTCAGGTGCAGCAACAAAGGACCTGCCATGGTTTGAACTAACAAAAGATGTGGATGGGCAAATCGTGGTGGACCTGGGACGGCTGGTACCACCGGAGGAAAAACTTTACCTGTAGATGTCAGCGGGGATCAGCGACGATAACAGAAAAAGGTTGGGAAGGATCAACAGGAATTTTTTCCTGCACATCCATGCCAATAAAGTACATCCTCATTCGCTTAAAACCAGTTATACATTCGGACTCGGAGTGATTCTCGGGTTTCTTTTCATGGTCATGATCCTGACCGGTGTCATCCTGATGATGAATTATACACCGTCCATTGAAAGGGCTTATAATTCCGTAAAGGACATCGTTTTTGTTGTGCCTGGAGGCAGATATATAAGGAATATGCACCGCTGGGCTGCACATGGCATGGTCCTGGTTTCATTCCTTCACCTGATCCGGGTTTTCCTTACCGGAGGATACCTGGCCGGACGCAGGCTGAACTGGATCATAGGAGTATGTATTCTGGTGGTTGTACTGTTCATGAATTTCAGCGGGTATTTGCTGCCATGGGACCAGCTGGCCTTCTGGGCGGTTACCATCGGATCTAACATTGCAGCCTCATTCAGGGAACTTACAGATATTCTTGGGATAACCCAGGTACTGGACATTGGTGGGTTTATCAAGAAATTGCTGATCGGTGATGCAGCGGTCGGCCAGGCAGCTTTATCCAGGTTCTTTATGCTCCATGTGATATTCCTGCCCGTAACCTTGATAGTTCTTTCCGGGGTGCATTTCTGGAGGATCCGTAAAGACGGAGGGGTCAGCAGGCCAATGGAGCAGACCGGTGGTCAGGGGGACAATACCCGGGGAGAAGACAAATTTTTTTCCTGGCCGGTGGTGATGTGGGCTGAACTGGCTATCCTCTTACTTACGGTAGCCGCCTTGCTTGTTATGGCCTTTCTTTTTGATGCCCCCCTGATGGAAAGGGCAAATCCAGATTTTGCGGAAAATCCTGCAAAATCCCCATGGTATTTTCTCGGGATCCAGGAACTGGTATCCTATTCCGCTTTTGCTGGTGGGGTGATCATACCCATTCTGTTCCTGGTGTTCCTGATCTCCATTCCCTATATCGACAGGGAGGATCAAAACCTGGGCATATGGTTTTCCGGGACTACGGGCAGGAGACTTACCTGGCAATCCCTGGTCTTTTCTTCCATTGTTACGGTCCTGTTAGTATTTATCCTGGTCAGGTTTGGATGGTTCAGGAGCTGGTTCCCGGATATTCCGCAGATAGTCATTATGCTTATAAATCCGGCGACCCTGTCTGCACTCTTTTATGTGCTATGGGCAGTTTGGATCAAGCAGAGAACAAAATCCAGCAGAATGTCAGCCATTGCCCTGTTTACCTGTACTATGACAGGATTTATAATATACACTGCCATAGGGATATGGTTCCGTGGACCTAACTGGGAGTTTTACTGGTCGTACTCACAATGGCCTGTTTTCTAAAAATATGAATGAAGCAAAATACATACGGAGATTCAGATGGATTGGCTTTATATCGGGTTCCATACTGGTGATCCTGATGATTACTGCCTGGATCAGGGAGGGATTCTTACCCGATTGGAAACAGATTCAGTCGGACTACCACGGAATGATCCCTGAGAATCCGGATGAAGGATCTGGCCAGGCTGAATCATCCCTGAGGATACACCAGGTTAGCCCGGCAGGAATAAACAGGACGGACCGTTGTATGACCTGCCACCTGGGAATGGAAAATCCAGCCATGGCGGATGCACCCCAACCTCATACCATGCATCCTGGTGAATTCCTAACCCAGCACCCGGTCGAGAAATTTGGATGTACTGTCTGTCATGGTGGTCAGGGAAGGGCCCTGGACAGGATTAATGCCTTCGGGGAGGAACCGTTTACCCACTGGGATTTTCCATTACTGCATCCACCTTATATAGAGTCCTCATGTGGAAAATGCCACCTGGGGATCTTTTCGGATCAAACTGTCCTGGCAGGTACCGAGACATTCATTCACGGGAAGGGGATCTTTCATAGAGAAGGCTGCCTGGGTTGCCACCAGGCAAGAGGCGTGGGAGGCATCGTTGGTCCTGACCTGACCGAACAGGGTGAAAAAACAAAACATGAGTATAGTTTTAAAAATATCCGGGGTGAACAGACCATATCCAACTGGCTGAAGGAACATTTCCAGGATCCCGAGATGGTATCACCTGGTTCAGACATGCTGCAGATTAACCTGCCGGAAAAAGAACTGGAGGCGTTGGCGACCTTTACAATGGGACTGGCGAAACCGGATATCTCATTTGATTATATCGGGGTGGAAGCCCTGCAGGAATTCCGTGGCATCCGAAGTTCTTTAAATGCAGGACAGATCT
>JAZGGT010000496.1:0-15054 GCA_036480555.1 Bacteroidales bacterium
AGCATACAGGTCTATGAGGTTCCCGGGGGAACCATGTGCCTGGTATTTGGATTTACAGGAATGATCGTTTGCCCAGCTGGTCCAGTTCACCGAAAAATTCTCCAGTACCAGGTCAGACAGGGTAAGCCGGTAATCGCTAATGATCCTTGTAAGGTCTTCACTTTGTGCGCCGGCATAAAGGGCCGGAAGATGATCGGTGAGATCATACCCCCGCCGTTGTTGGAATTCATCTAGAAATTCAGGAGTATAATTGGCCTGGTATACCTCATAGCTGTCATTGAAAACCGCCCTTAACATATCCATGGCCTGTCCCAGGCTATCCTCATAAGTCTGGAGATAATCCTCAAGTGCCTCTTTCGAGAAGTGATCCAGAACAAAGCCCTCCCCGCCGGGAGCAGAGCGTTTTACCTGCTGGCCGGTTTTCCCCGAAATAACTGCATAAAGCATGCAATCCTTATCGGCGGTCCAGTCGATTTGATCCCCTTCCAGCTGACCGGTCAGGTCTGTTTTTTCACCCCCTTCATAAAAAGCAAATATAAACTGAACCTCTGCCAGGTCAGGTTGTTCATCTTCACCGACCTGTATCTTTTGAACGATCCGTTCACCTTCCTTGAGCTCGAAGCTTTGTATGTATAGCTTGCCGGCAGCATATTCGGGTTCGACCTGGGGGCCACCATAGGGCCATCCGGTCCCCAGGATCATATCCACCCCCAGGCCAAGCCGCTCTCCCTCTTCCAGGGTATGGATCAGCATTTCCATCCATTCTTCTGAAAGATGTTGAATGAACCTGTCTTCGTAACCTTTGGTTCCGTAAATGGGTGTGATCTCCACGCCGCCTATTCCAGCTTCGGCAAATTCCTCAAGGCGCCTGCTGATGTTTTCCTTATCCACGGCATTCCCCATCCACCACCACCGTGTCCATGGTTTCATGGTCGCCGTTATTTCAGGCCAGGCAGATGATTGATCCACGGATAAATCTGAGGTATTGGTACAGGAGAGGGAGATAATCACCAGGAGCACTGGTATCAGTTTGAGCAGGCCGAGGTTGCACATAATTGAAATTAAAATGTACAATTTAAGAAAATATCATAATATTCATCTTTATTATATTGATATCCTCCCTTCCGGGATAGCTTGTATTCAAGCTGCCGTCGGAACTCACGCCGGGTTTTTGGTAACTTTGGTTAACCCAAACCTCCGATTAATCAAATGCAAAATAAAAATGAATGTAGTACGTCTATTTTTAAAGAGAAACAGCATATCAGAATATTTTGAATTCACTACGGAAAAGACTGATAGTCAAGTTCAGAAGATGCGATGTTTGGTATATAATTTGTGAAAGTCTAGATAAATTTCATTAATTTGCAGATATATGTTAACCAGTGATTATATAAGCATTAGTCCAGTGCATTTCACTAGGGTAGGACAGGTCTTAAACTACATCGCGGCAAAGTACGCTCCCTATCTCTATTTCACGAAACTCGTTAAACTACTATTTCTTATTGATGAAGAAAGTGTAAAACTATACGGCGTACCAATCACTTGGCTTGAGTACAATGTCTTTGATAAGGGGCCATTACCAGGGAGGCTGTGGTTAAATATTCCAAAAGGCGATAACGATTTCCTTGATTTTATTTCTGTTCAGGAGGATGAATATGGATATAAGGTACTGCCTAATGGAAAATATGAACTCTCTGAATTCACAAATTTTGAAATCTCCACAATTGACGCTACTCTAGAAAAATATGGACAATATTCGGTTGAAGAATTAATTGAGATAACGCATAGGGAGGATGGCCTCTGGAGTAAACTCGTGAAAGAGAAAAATATTGAATTTACAGAAAGCGATGCTTCACCTTATATTATTGACTTCCGCGACCTTATCAAAAAGGAGAAGATAAAACTACATAGGTTTGATATGGCCATCAGGGAGATCAAATTCCTTGAATCTCATATCTAGCATGATTGCACGAGGCGAAGTCCTGTACTTGACGGATTATCAGGAGACCAAGACCTCAGAAAAAAAGCCCCGATATTGTATTATTTTGGAAGTATTAGACAATGATTTCACCATTGTATTTCACAAGGTTACTACACAAGAGTACGGATTCAATCATTCCCAACTTAATGATGGACCAAATAAGGTAAATACTTTTGACGATATCTATTTTTTTCCTGCGAAAAAAGTAATTGGTAAAAATGGATTCTCTTTTCCAAAGGACTGTTGTATTTTGAATGGAACTTGGGCAATCTAATTATTTGATATTCAGGATTTTCAAAGATTCAATCCCGAAAAACTTGACCAACTTGAGGATGATATTTTTCTAAATATAGTCTATTGGCTTTATAAAAGTGATCATACTCGAAGGAGTAATCAGGTTATCCTCGAAAAAGTTCTCGATGAGACAATAAAATAACTTTGATTGCCCCCGTTGAAAATTCCGATATTGTCCTGAATGGGGATATAGCACCCACACTGATCGATTTTGCAGGTGCTGAAATCCCTCCGGAAATGCAGGACAGGTCACTGGTGCCACTCCTTAAAGGTGATAATAATGATTTGGCTAATCATTTTTGGTCATAATGATATCTGCAACTAAATATTAACAGATCTGATCCATCAACCTGGTATACCAATCTATGTTCCCGATCAATTCTCCGCGACCATAATCCGGCCAGATCATACTTCAGTGGTTCTGGTTTACCGATTCTTTCTATAGGATTGTATTGTATTTGCTTGATCAGGGCATTGATTCGTCTGAGCATTTTCTTGTCTTCAGTCTGCCATGATTGATAATCATCCCAGGCGATTTTTGAAAAGATGATTCTCTTCATTCTTCGATCAAATCATCCTGAACTGTTTTCCCTTCCTTCATTTGCTCAATAGAATCAAAAAGTCTCGTAGCATTCCTTTTGGAGCTCAACAAATGAAGTGTTTCCATGATGGAATTGTATTCTTCAAGTGAAATCAATACAGCCCCTTTGCCGGATTTTCTTTTAATTATGAGGATCTCATTATCAATTTCCACACTATCAAGGTAGTCTTTAAGGGAAGTCCGGAATTCTGTATAATTTGCCGCAATCATTTTTATTAAAAGTGCTTATTTAAGTACAAATATAAGTACTTATCTAAGTTATCCCAAAATTAATGCCCCTTAACTTAATCAAGGAAAGGTATTTTTATCATTCAGATATAGAGCATGGCAATTTCGTATATTAGATTCCAGAAATATATCCAAACACACAAATTATGGACCGCAGAAATTTCCTTTCAGTAATGCCTGGTCTGTACCCGGCCACATTAATGTCGGACCCAATTTCAAATTTCAGCCGGGGTCCGCTGAAGATCCCAGATGAACTTGATACTATTCCAAATTTCTGCACACATGAACACTGGGGTAGTGTTTCTTCCATTGGTTATGCCCCGGGGATGTTCAATGCTGATACGTTCGCCGGTGCCTTACCGAAATTTCCTACCAACCTGTTCCATTTGCTGGTCGATCCTTATATGTCAGGGAATTTGCATGGTGCCGGCTCCACGGTTGATCTGGACGAGCTGGCAAAAGAATCCCCCGCCAAAGCCTTGAAATTGCTGGGCCCGCTTCTTGAAGAAAATAAATTGACCGGAACATTTCTCACCACCAGGTTGGGTATTGAGTATTTGTATGATTGCCAACTTGACCTGGAAAATTTATCGATGATGGAGATGTTGAATGAATCCATTGCATCGAATTACAGCTCACTTTTTGACTGGTATGAAAATGCCATGCAAAGCGTTGGATTCACAGAATTGATCCGCCCCGTCCATCCTGAATTCTATTTTACCATTGACAATGAGAATGCCAGGCATGAAATGAGCTTCACAAGGACCGTAATGCGCATAGATCCATTATTGTCTTTCTGGGAAGATTCAGAAAGGAAGGAACAACTGTTTGAGAAGGTCGGGGGACAGGCCAGGGATGCTGTTTCCTGGCGGGCCTTCCTGGAAAAACTCATCAGCATCGCCGGGGAGCAGGGTTGTGTGGGTATAAAGCAACTGCAGGCGTACAGGAGGAACCTGGATTTTGAAAAACCCGGGGACGGTGAGGTAAAATTTGAAGGGGAGCTAACCGGTAATGAGCAGATAATCTTTGAGAATTGGGTGCTTAATGAGTGCTGCAAACTGGCCAATGAACTGAACTGGCCGCATCAGGTACATGTAGGTACCCATAACCTGCCGGATTCCAATCCCTTGCCCCTCCGGAAACTGGCCAGGAATTACCCCAGGCAAAAGATCGTTCAGATACATTGCTGGCCCTACCAGCGGGAAGCGGGCCATCTGGCAAAATCATATCCCAACGTATATATTGATACCTGCTGGCAGGTGGTTTTAAATCCAGATTACCTGGCGGAATCCCTGGCCCAGTGGCTCCATTATGTGCCCCTCTCCAAGATTACCATGGGCAATGATTCAACCAGCATTGAAATGGCCTCAGGTTCATCACTTATTTCCAGGACCATCCTGATGGAATCACTTGACCGTCATTTTTCTGCCTGGTATGTTGGTGAGCAAAAAAAGATGGATATTGTATATGACTTTATGCATAACAATGCGATAAATGTATATGGTTATGGGAAAAAGATATATTATGGTTGATAATTATACTTTTAAGCTTACAGATAAATTCCTCTCAGGAGAGGAACAGCTTGTTTTTGATGAATTTTTGAATTTTCATGGACTGGATAGCAGTATCTGGGAGGTATTTGCTTCCCTTTTCAGGTCCGGTGTCAAAAATAACCAACCCATAATGCTGAGAATATTCTCAGAGGCTGAACTCTGTGGGGCAATTGTACTAATCAGATGCTCCAAGTATGGGAAGGCGCTGTTTGATAATAAGTTGCTGTCCGGCATGATGAATCTGTTCAGTATACCTTATTACCAGTGGATCAAGTTCGGATGTTGCATGGATATGATGTCCAATCCAGGTTTTGTCAGATCCCCTGAGCTGGCAGATGAGGTTTACAAAGCTGCCATTCGTTTTCTGAAGAAACATAGTATACTGACCATCATCACTGATTATACTGAAAACTCCAGCCTGTATGATGGTGCATCGATCTTACCTGCGCTGCCGCATGCGCTGATTGACTGTTCAGGAATGACATCCATCCAGGATTACCTGCAGGATTTTAAAAACATAAAACGCAAACTGAAAGTATTTAAAAACAAGGGTGGGGAATATATCAGGGTAGAGCAAAAGCTTGACAATGAGCAATTGGAATTCCTTAAAAAGTGCTTTATCGCCACTGCGGAAAAGAGTGTATTTTATCTCCCGTATCAGGATCTGTACCTCAATGCTGCCATGACCACAAGCAGCACAAAAATTGAAAATGTACATTATTTCATTGCCACGCTGGACGGGGAGTTTTTGGGATACCAGGCCGCCTTAAAAACAGGAAAATACTTAAATGCATTACATGGTGCCTTTGACAGAGACCGGAAAACCACCTATCACGCATATGACATCCTTTATGTAAAAATGACTGAATTTGCCCTTGAGAATGGTCTGAAGATCTGTGATTTTGGAGCCGTGATCAATTTTACCAAACAGAAGATGGTGAATAAAACAATAGACATGTCCTACTTTTTACTGGGCAAATATGCTATTATTCAAAAGATCTTCAGCTGGTTTTTAAAACTGACTAAGATACAGGGTGATAAACAACTTAAATTCAAGTCTGATCAATCAATTTGATACATATGGAAAAGAGATTTAACTTTAGTGGTTTTAATCCATTCCGTCAAGATCATTGATATGAAAGAGTACATGACTTCCCGGGAAAGGGTCGATGCAGCCCTGAATTTCCAGACACCTGACCGTATACCTCTCGACCTTGGGGGATTTCAAACAGGGATCCATAAAAAGGCATACATTGAATTGCTCAAATACCTGGAGCGGGATGAGGAAATTATTATGCTTGATCCTGTCCAGCAAATTGTCAGGCCAAGCGAAGAGATCCTTCAGCTTTTACATATCGATTTCAGGTATATCACCGCAAAGGGCCCGGCGGGTTTTGACGGTTCAATCAGGGAGAACTTGCGGGGCGGCCGGCTATGGCATGACCTGAAAGATGAATTCGGAGTCGTCTGGTCCATGCCTGACCACCAGGGCCTGTATATGGATATCAGCCACCATCCCCTTGCAGAGGCGGATGTTGAGGATATTACCAGCTATCCCTTTCCTGACGGGAGTGATCCTTCCCGTTTTAAGGGGGTCCGTGAAGAGCTTATCCGGATGCGTGAGGCTACACCTTATGCCATATCCACCGGGATAGGAGGAGTGGTCTATGAGATTTGCTGGTATATGAGGGGTATGGAAAGATGGTTCATGGACATGCTTGAGAACCCGGCTTTTTGCGAGGCCCTGCTGGACCAGACACTGAAATTCTGGCTGGATTATTATACAGGCTTCATGAAGGAGATCGGCGACATTATCGACGTGGTAATGATCGGTGATGACCTGGCAGGGCAGGGCGGCCCCCTCTTCATCCCGGAATTTTACCGGCAGGTGGTCAAACCCAGGCAAAAGAAGCTGGTGCAGCATATCAAATCCCTTACCGGGGCCAAGATCTGGTATCATACCTGCGGTTCCTGTGTGGAATACATCCCCGACCTGCTGGATAATGGCATTGATATCCTGAATCCCGTGCAGATAACAGGAAAGGGCATGGATCCGGAATTCCTGAAGGAAATTTACGGGAAGGAACTGGTCTTCTGGGGCGGAGGGATAGATTCACAGCATGTCCTTCCATTTGCAGATCCGGAGGAAGTGAAGAAGGATGTCAGGGCAAATATCGAAATCTTCAAGCAGGGGGGAGGATATGTATTTAATAATGTTCACAACATACAGGCAGAGGTACCACCTGCGAATATCATAGCCATGTACGAAGCTGCCTATCAATATGGATTCTCAAAATAAAAAATACAATATATGACATCAAGAGAACGAATTCAATCTGCCCTGAACCATGTGGAACCCGACCGGGTCCCGGTTGATTTCGGGGGACATCGTTCGAGTGGTATCATGGCACAGGCCTATGTGAGGTTGCGGGAGATACTGGGACTACCACCTTCAAAACTTTTTGTGTATGATTTTATCCAGCAGCTGGCAGTGATTGAAGATGATGTCCTGGATATCATTGGTGTAGATGTGGTTGATGTGGGACAAAGATTCTATCAGCAGGAGGATTACTGGCAGGACTGGTCCCTTCAAGATGGCACTCCCTGTAAGATCCCGGCCTTTATAGAGGTCGAAAAGCAGGGGGCTGACTGGGTGGTTCGGGGTGACGAAAACCAGGTGATCTGCATACAAAAAAAGGGGATCCTGTTTTTTGAACAGACCAATTTTCCCTTATTGGACCGTGATGATGAATCCTTGGAAAACCTCGAATATGATCTTAACCAGGTAATGTGGTGGAGAATTGGTTCCCCTCCTGCACCGGCAGGACTGGACGCTGAGGGTCTGCGGATCCGGGAGGAAACGGCCAGGGAATTGAGGGAAGGGACAGACCGGGCCATCTACGGACCATTTGGCGGGAACCTGGTCGAAACCGGGGAATTCTTATTCCGCATAGACAATTTCCTTTTCCTGCTGGCGGCCAACCCGGATCGAATTCACCGTTTCCTTGACAGGCTGATGGAGTTACACCTGGACAACCTGGAAAAATACCTCTCAGCTGCAGGCCCATATATCGACATAATCGGGTTCGGTGACGACATGGGCATGCAGACCGGTCCACTGTTCTCCCCTGATATGTACCGTGAGTTTTTCAAGCCCCGTCACAAGATACTATGGAACAGAGCCAAGGAGATCTGTCCGGGAATTAAAGTTGGACTGCACTGTTGTGGGGGTATTTATCCCCTGCTGGGGGATATGGTAGAGGCCGGACTCGATGCCATCAACCCGGTGCAGTTTACCTGTACCGACATGGAGGTCGAACGCCTCAAAAGGGAGTTTGGAAGGGACCTTGTTTTCTGGGGCGGTGGATGTGATACCCAGTCCATTTTACGAACCGGCACTCCACAGGAGGTTTCCGACCACGTGAAAAAGCAGGTAGAGATACTTGCTCCGGGCGGCGGATTTGTGTTCCAGCAGGTGCATAATATCCTGGCAGATGTGCCTGCAGAAAATATAGTGGCTATGTTCGAGGCCGTAAACCAGATCTAAAAAACAAGTTGATGCTTCTAAACAGGAGAGATTTTATCAGGACAGGTTCAGTTACTTCTGCGGGGCTGATCCTGTCACCCTTAATGATCCAGCAATGCATGCCCCCGGATCCCAGTGATCAGGAACTGGCTGATCTCTACCTGGGCTTTCAAAATCCACCGATGAGTGCTAAACCTTTTGTCCGGTGGTGGTGGAATGGTGACCGGCTTACCGCGGAAGAGATCCTGAGGGAGTTGGATGTGATGAAGGAGGCAGGAATAGGAGGGGTGGAGATAAATCCGATCAAATTTCCTTTTGGCTCTGAACCGGTCGGATATGAGACCCTGCAATGGTTGTCCGAAGAATGGATAGAAATGCTGAAGGTGGCATTGCAGGGAGCCAGGGAAAGGGGCATTATTTGTGACATGATCGTCGGGTCAGGCTGGCCATTCGGCGGGGAATTCCTGGAAAAGGAAGAACAGACCCAGATGGTAACCATTGAAACCATTGACCTGGAGGGGGGACAGCAATACCAGTTTCAAAGGGAAGAATTACTGCAGAAAGTGGATCCGGAAATTCATTCGAAAAATGAGACGGTATACAGGGATTTGATCATGCTGAGGCTGATGCCAACAGTTTCAAATGAATTTATTGAGGGGATTTATCTTGATGATCAATTAGAGGAAGAGACCATCATCGTGGATGTACCCGAGGGGCGGCATGTTCTCTATTACGTGGTCAAACTTACAGGGTATATGGCAGTGATCAACGGAGCCCCGGGAGCAGCAGGTCCGGTTTTGAACCACTACAACAAGCCTGCTGCGGAGCGGTACCTGAATCGCTTATCCAGTGTACTGACCGAGAAGATAGGTTTCATGGGAGACCACCTCAGGGCCATGTTCTGCGACAGCATGGAACTGGAGGGGGCCAACTGGAATGACGACCTGCCCCAGGAGTTTGAAAACAGGAGGGGGTATGCCCTGCTGCCATATCTGCCTTTTGTGCTGAAAAAAGTGGGCCACATGGGAAATCCGGTGGAGGAGGAATATGGTACAACATTTCCGCCCCAGGTAAAGGATATGCTGAACCGGGTCAGACTGGATTTTTACTACACCCGCCTGGAATTGTTCAAGGAACGGTTTATCGATGTATTTATCAATTGGTGTCATGAAAACGGCGTGCAGTCACGGGTACAGGCCTATGGGCGGGGGATGCATCCCATGGAAACCAGCATGGATATCGATATCCCCGAATGCGAGACCTGGCTGAGGCCCGGGATTGGTGGCGAATTACCCGAAAGGGGATCACAGGGGAGGGCATACTGGATGATCAATAAATTTGTTTCTTCCGGGGCCCGGCTGGCAGGAAAACGCCTGGTGAGCTGTGAAGAGATCACCAATACCCAGATGGTGTTTATGGCCACGCTGGAGCGTATCAAGATCACAGGAGACCAGAGTAATCTGTCGGGTGTAACCCACTCCATATTGCATGGATTCAACTATTCCCCCCCGGAGGCACCTTATCCCGGCTGGGTACAGTATGGAACCTGGTTGAATGAACGCAATCCATGGTGGCCCTATTTTAAATTATGGGCGGACTATAAGACCAGGCTGTCCTGGTTATTCCAGAATGCCGACATGCAGTCCAATGTTGCCATATTGCAACCATTAACAGATCTCTGGCTGAAACACGGTCCCCAGCGAGATCCCTTCCCCACTCATGATTATCCTGATTACCAGCATAATCTTTGGGAAGCGGTGCATAAAAACGGTGACGGATGCGATTATATCTCTGAAAAGATCCTGTATGCGGCTTCCTACCGAAGTGGAAAGCTGGTATATGGTCAGCGGTCCTACGAAGTCCTGCTTATACCTGAAACAGAAACTATGGATATGCAGACCATAAATGCCCTGGATGCCTTTTCCACAGCCGGGGGAAAAGTTGTATTTATCGGGAAGAAACCTTTTCGTTCCCCTCATTTTGTGGATTATGAAGCAAGGGATAAGGAAGTTGCTGATGCTATCGCTAAGTTGTTTGAAAATCACAGCCAGAATGTAATCTTTTACCAGTCCCCGGGGGATGATCTGCTTGGGTGGTATACATCCCTTCAGGAAGCAATTGGGCATTCACCCATGGTCCATATAGAAAGGCCTGATAAACAGCTGAGTCAGGTCTGTTATCAAGCAGGTGAGGCCGAAATCTTCTTTTTTATGAATTCCAGCCTGACAAAACAAATTTCTTTCAGGGCACAATTCTATGCGGAGAGGGGCAGGTACCCCTGGATATGGGATCCGGAAAGTGGTGAAAAATACCGCTATCCAAGAGCAACTGGAAAAAAAGATATGTTGATAAAGCTGGCACCAGCGGCCTCCTTGCTCATAGTTTTTGAAAAGGCAAGGGAGGGAGAGGATTATCCCTCAATACCGGGACAGGGTGAGGGAAAGGAAATTACAGGTCCATGGCGCCTGAAACTCAGCCATGTAAATGGCAAAGAAAGGCAGATCACGCTGAGGAGACTTGTTGATTTCCAGAAAGATTATCGATTGAAGACATTCGCAGGAGAAGCGGTTTATGAGAAGGAGATCATGGTAGATAATCCCAGGGGACAAACATATATAAACCTGGGGGATGTTCAGGGTGTGTCGGAGTTGACTGTCAATGGTAAGAATATCGGTGTGAGGTGGTATGGCCACCATATCTATGACATAAGCGGCTCCCTGGTGAAAGGAAATAACAATCTCAGCATTAAATTAACCACCATTGCCGGCAATTATCTGAAAAGCCTGAAGGATAACCAGACTGCCCAACGCTGGACAAGCGGGCAACCCTATTATCCGGTAGGGATGATGGGGCCTGTGGAATTGTTTTAATCTTCTATATCAGCATGATATTCCTGCAGTGATTTCACTTTGTAGGCCCCGTTTCTCCGGTCCTTGATGCCTTTCGTTGCAGCCAGGGCTGCTGAGGTGGTCGTAATATATGGGACCTTGTATTTAATGGAGCTCTTCCGGATATAGGAATCATCATACTCAGATTGTTTCCCGGACGGGGTATTAACCACCAGGTTTATTTTTCCATTGGTGATGGCATCCACAATATTTGGCCTGCCCTCATGAACCTTCTTGATTAATTCGGCCTGGATACCCTGTTCTTCCAGGAATTTTTGGGTGCCTCCCGTGGCAAGGATCTTAAATTGCATGTCCTGAAAGTTCCTGGCGAATTCAAGGATCTTATCCTTGTCCCGCTCCGCAATGGTGATAAGGACAGTACCTTCAATGGGCAGGCTGGTCCCGGTTGCTTCCTGCGATTTATAGAATGACATGCCATAGGTGTCGGACAGTCCCAATACCTCACCGGTCGACCGCATCTCCGGTCCCAATAAAGGATCCACATCCGGAAACATATTAAAAGGAAATACCGCTTCCTTCACACCAAAATGCTTAAACTTCCTGTCTTTTAGATTAAAGTCAGCAAGTTTTTGTCCAAGCAGGATATGGGTGGCAATTGTTGCCATGGAAATATTACAGACTTTCGATACCAGGGGTACCGTGCGGGATGCCCTGGGATTTGCCTCCAGTATATAGACGACATCATCATAGATGGCATATTGAATATTCATCAAGCCGACTACATTCAATTCATTGGCAATTTTCTTTGTGTATTCCTTAATCGTCTCCTCATGTTTTTCAGGAATGATAACCGGTGGTATCACACAGGCGGAATCTCCGGAATGAATGCCGGCATATTCGATATGCTGCATGACTGCAGGAACAAACACATCCTTTCCATCTGCAATGGCGTCAGCTTCCGCTTCAATGGCATCTTCGAGGAACATATCAATCAGCAGGGGCCTGTCAGGTGAGACGTCAACTGCCTCTGCGACATATTGTTCCAGCATTTCTTCATCCAGGATGATCTTCATTGCACGGCCTCCCAGCACATAGGAGGGCCTCACCATCAGGGGATATCCTATCCTTCCAGCGATTTCGACGGCTTCATCAAGCGTACTGGCCATTCCCGATTCCGGCTGCGGGATCTCCAGCTTCGTCATGATCTTCCTGAAACGGTCACGGTCCTCTGCCAGGTCTATTGTTTCGGGGGTGGTACCCAGGATCTTTACCCCGGCCTCAGCAAGCTCATTTGCAATATTCAATGGTGTTTGTCCCCCGAACTGCACGATCACCCCTTCCGGTTTTTCCTTGTAATAGATACTCAGCACATCCTCCACCGTCAGGGGTTCAAAATATAATTTGTCGGAAGTGTCATAATCTGTTGATACTGTTTCCGGGTTGCAGTTTACCATAATTGATTCATATCCGGCTTCACGAATGGCCTTGGCTGCATGGACACAACAATAATCAAATTCAATTCCCTGCCCTATCCTGTTGGGACCTCCTCCCAGGACCATGATCTTCTTGTTGTCACTGACTTCAACCGCGTTAGGTGCATTGTAGGTGGAAAAGTAATAGGCTGCATTTTCAACACCGCTAACCGGGACAGGTTCCCATGCTTCTTTCATACCGAGTGAGATGCGTTTATCCCTGATCTCCTTTTCGGGAATATCCAGCAACAGGGATAAATATCTGTCGGCAAATCCGTCTTTTTTCGCCTGTATAAACAAATCATCCGGCAGGACTTTTCCTTTGTATTTGAGTATTTCTTCTTCCAGGTCCACCAGTTCCTTCATCTGTGAAATAAACCAGGTTTTGATATGTGTTCTTTTAAATAAGTCATCTATATCTGCCCCTTTTCGCAAGGCTTCATACATAATAAACTGCCTTTCGCTGGAAGCATGTTTAAGCATTGCCAGAAGATCATCCAGTGATTTCTTGTTAAAATCCTTCGCAAAACCAAGTCCATAACGCCCATTCTCCAATGAACGAATGGCCTTCTGAAAGGCTTCCTTATAATTTTTGCCAATGCTCATTACTTCGCCAACAGCCTGCATCTGTGTGCCGAGCTTGTCTTCCAGTCCATCAAATTTTTCAAAGGCCCAGCGGGCAAATTTTACCACCACGTAATCTCCTGATGGTGTATATTTTTCAAGTGTGCCATCACGCCAGTACGGTATCTCATCCATGGTTAATCCACCTGCCAGGAGGGAAGATACCAGGGCAATCGGGAAACCGGTGGCCTTGGAAGCAAGAGCAGATGAGCGGGATGTACGTGGATTGATCTCAATTACCACAACCTTTCCGGTCTCTGGATCATGCGCAAATTGTACGTTTGTGCCTCCGATAACCTCTATTGCCTCGACAATATCGTAGGAATATTTTTGAAGGCGGGCCTGTAGCTCCGGAGAAATGGTCAGCATGGGTGCGGTACAAAATGAATCCCCGGTATGCACCCCCATGGCATCGACATTTTCGATAAAACATACCGTAATCATCTGGTTTTTGGCATCCCTTACCACTTCTAACTCCAGTTCTTCCCAGCCCAGAACAGATTCCTCGACCAGTACCTGGTTAACAATGCTTGCCGACAAACCCCTGCTGCAAATTGTCCTCAACTCCTCGACATTGTAGACCAGTCCACCCCCGGTTCCTCCCATGGTATAGGCAGGCCGCAATACCACAGGATATCCCAGTTCGCTGGCTATTCTCTCAGCATCTTCAACGTTATTCACAGCGGTGCTTTCAGGCATTTCAATACCCAGTAGGTTCATGGTTTCCTTGAAGGCGGTGCGGTCCTCGCCTCTTTCAATAGCATCAATATTTACCCCGATAATTTTCACACCATATTTTTCAAGAATGCCTTTTTTTGCCAGCAAGGAAGAAAGGTTCAGTCCTGTCTGACCACCCAGGTTCGGAAGCAGCGCATCAGGCCTTTCCTTCTTGATAATTTCTGTCAGGGCAAACTCATTCAGGGGTTCAACATAGGTGACGTCTGCCATCCCGGGATCTGTCATGATGGTCGCGGGATTGGAATTGACCAGCACAATTTTGTATCCAAGTGAACGTAAGGCCTTGCAAGCCTGGGTTCCCGAGTAATCAAATTCACATGCCTGTCCGATAATAATAGGGCCTGAACCGATGATCAGGACTTTGTCAATGTCTTTTCTTTTTGCCATGATATCTTTATTGGGTGGATTTTTTAAAGATGTAAAATAATTCCAGATTTTACCCTCGAAACTGATGTAGAGTTATTAGAAAAAGATTCACAAAATTGAATTATCAAGTATTTTCATTTTCATCTTTCCTCATTTATGCTTAACATTATGATAATGGCCCCCTAAATAAACCCTGCAAGCCCGAATCATGAAAAAAATAATCTTTACACTGATTTTATGCCTGGCAATTGACGTACTGCAATCCCAAAATTTCATCCTTCCCCTCTGGGAAGGAGATCCTCCGAATTACAGGGAGAGCGGAGAGATGATGAAATCAGACACTACCAATATCGTCCGGCTGAGCCTGGTACAATACCCGGATATCGCGGTTTTCCTCCCATCCAAAAGAAATGCGACGGGAGAAGCCGTGGTGATCTGTCCCGGTGGAGGATACCATATCCTGGCCTATGACTGGGAAGGAAGTGATATTGCCCGGTGGTTCAGTTCCAGGGGGATTGCAGCCGCGGTACTGAAATACCGCCTGCCCGTTTCAAAAAGCAATATCATTCCCCATAAGACACCTCTTATGGATGCTCAGCGGGCTTTCAGGATGGTGCGTTATCATGCTGAATCCTGGAATATAGATCCCGGAAAGATAGGCATCATGGGATTTTCGGCAGGAGGCCACCTGGCTTCCACCCTGTCCACCCATTTCGATGAGGGAGACCCAGGCAATACAGACCCGGTGGAAAAAATTAGCTGCCGGCCCGATTTTTCCATTCTTGTCTATCCCGTGATCTCCTTTACTGAGGAATTCAGCCA
>JAZGGT010000497.1:0-3049 GCA_036480555.1 Bacteroidales bacterium
AGGGGCAGCACTGTCAGGGCACGTCACCTGGGACGTGACATATTCGCAGCATTGAAAAACATTGTGGGAGGAGAGATATCTGAATACACCAGGCTGCTGGCTGATGCACGGGAAGAAGCCTTGCAAAGGATGGTGCTCGATGCAGGCAGGATGGGTGCTGATGCTATTCTCAACGTACGTTTTACCACCTCGACCGTTATGCAGGGCTGCTCTGAGATCCTGGCCTACGGTACTGCAGTAAAACTTTCAAATAATTAGATTCACACCAGATGATTACCCTGACCTGTAGAGGGTATTAAACGGTGCTGCATATTCCGCTTACGCGAAACATGCCAGGCCCCTCTTTTAATACCCCCTCCAGGTTAATAAGCTTCGTAGATGAGTGAATCTAATTGTCTAAAATTCTTATATTTGTGTCCTCATTTAGAAATGCACAAACCATTGGAAAAGACAGAAAAGTATAATCTGAATCATCTCAGGGAATTAGAAGCTGAATCCATTTACGTCATCCGGGAAGTAGCAGCTCAATTTGAAAGGCCGGTACTCTTATTCTCAGGGGGCAAGGATTCAATTGTGATGTTTTACCTGGCAAGGAAGGCTTTCTGGCCTGCCAAGGTCCCTTTCCCTCTCATGCACATCGATACTGGCCATAACTTCCCGGAAACACTGGAGTTCCGCGATCAGCTGATGAAAAAAACCGGGGCCACCTGTATTGCCAGGCTGGTGCAGGATACCATTGACCAGGGAAAGGTGGTTGAAGAAACAGGGGTCAATGCCAGCCGGAATGTGTTACAGACAGTGACCCTGCTCGATGCCATAGAAGAACTCAAGTTTGATTGTGCACTTGGCGGTGGACGCAGGGACGAGGAAAAGGCCAGGGCGAAGGAACGTTTCTTCTCACACCGGGATGAATTCGGGCAGTGGGATCCCAAGAACCAGCGGCCTGAATTATGGAACCTTTTCAACGGAAAGAAAAATATGGGCGAGCATTTCCGGGTTTTTCCGCTGAGTAACTGGACTGAAATGGATGTCTGGCAGTATATCTACATGGAAGATGTGGATATACCTGACCTTTACTATACTCACAAACGGAAAGTATTCTTTCGTGACGGAGTCTGGCTGGCAGACGCCCCATTCATGGTTAAGAAGGATACGGAAGAAGTGGTTGAGAAAGATGTACGCTGCCGCACCATCGGGGATATTACCTGCACGGGGGTAACACTCTCCTTGGCAAATACACTTGAAGAAATCATCCAGGAAGTAGCAGCCACAAGGGTCACTGAAAGAGGGGGACGTTATGATGACAAACGCTCCGAAGCTGCGATGGAGGACCGGAAAAAGGAGGGATACTTCTAGGCCGGACAGGTCATTTCGGGAGTATTCTCATGGTTTATTGACTAGAAATGAAGTATTTATAAATGGAAAAGACAAAGGATTTTCAAAGGGGTTACCTGAATATGGAACTGTTGCGGTTCACCACTGCGGGCAGTGTGGATGATGGGAAGAGTACACTGATAGGCCGCCTGCTGTATGACAGCAAAGCCATTTTCGAAGACCAGATGGAAGCCATCGAACGCGCCAGTGAACAGAAGGGGGACGAGCATGTAAACCTGGCCCTGCTGACAGATGGTCTCCGTGCCGAAAGAGAGCAAGGGATCACCATTGATGTGGCATACCGTTATTTTGCCACCCCTAAAAGAAAATTCATCATAGCCGATACACCCGGACATGTGCAGTATACCCGGAATATGGTCACGGGCGCATCTACAGCCAATGTAGCCATCATCCTGGTAGACGCCCGGAACGGGGTCCTGGAACAAACTATACGACATGCCTACATCGCTTCCCTCCTGCGAATACCCCATGTCATTGTCTGTATAAACAAGATGGACCTGAAAGATTACAGTGAGCAGGTGTTTCTTGATATTCAGAAGAAATTCAAGGAATTATCTGTGAAACTGGATATCCAGGATCTCCGCTTTTTACCCATCAGTGCCCTGAAGGGTGATAATGTGGTCGAGCGCTCTGAGAACATGGACTGGTATGATGGACCTACACTCATGTACCTCCTTGAAAACATTTATATATTCAGTGACCTGAATTATGTAGACGGACGGTTCCCTGTACAGTATGTAATACGTCCACAGGCAGAGAAGTTTCATGATTACCGGGGATATGCCGGGCGCATTGCCAGCGGTACCTTTGAGCCGGGTGACAGGGTGGCTGTGTTACCCTCAGGCTTTACATCCACCATCAAATCTGTCGATACCATGAATGAAAGCCTGGAACAGGCTTTCGCCCCCCAGTCGGTCGTGCTCACATTGGAGGATGATATCGACATCAGCCGGGGGGATATGATCGTTAAAGAGAATAAAATGCCGGAGATCAGCCAGGATATCGAGATGATGGTTTGCTGGTTAAGTGAAACGCCCATGGCCATGAACGGGAAATATTACGTGAAACATACTACCAGCGATGCCAGGTGTATCATTAAAGATCTTCCTTTCAAGATCAACATCAATACGCTTGAGAAACATTATGAAGATAAATCCCTCTCCCTGAACGAGATTGGGAGGATCCGCATCCGCACGACCAAACCCCTGTTTTATGATCCGTATCGCAGAAACAGGATAACAGGAAGTATTATACTGATCGATGAAGCAACCAACATCACTGTGGGTGCTGGCATGATCGTTTGACATTCCAATCAACACATATTGTGAGGGATATTAAAGCGTAGCTGACTTTTGCTTAAACACAAAAGGAGGCTACTTATTTAATATCCCTCACAATGTATGAAGCTATTCCATTCTAATGGCTTGGATCAAATTGAGACGACCTGTTTACTTTTAGGGGATGTTATATAAGCCGCCTGATGTTTTTTGCGCAGCAAAATATATAGCGGCGCTATAATATCCCTTAAAAGCAAAAAAAGGCTGTCTCAATTTGCTCAGAGACAGCCTTTTTTTTATATCTGGTTTACAAAGATTTATTGGTAATCTTTATTTTGTGCCATATTGGAATTTGCATTCATCTCAACTTCAGGAAT
>JAZGGT010000498.1:0-2886 GCA_036480555.1 Bacteroidales bacterium
TGAAATACAAACTTTCTACAAAATGGGCAGAAAGGAAAAAATATCGCATGATCACTGGAAGGGCTACATAGATTCTTTTTACAGGGATCATAAGGAGCGGGCCGTAAATATTGAAGTTTATGGTGAAGACGTAGGAAAAGAGATTATTGTTTATGATATGCCCTTGAAGCACCTGGGCTACATTTCCGGTAATCAGAATGAATCGTTGATCATTTCTTTTGGTATTGAAAGGACTGAATTCACGCACATTATTGAGGCTCCTAAAACAATTTGGGAAATAAACAATAAATCAGGCCGGATAATTTCGCTGGAAGTGATCGACGAATATGATATGGTCTCGGTTATCAGGCTTAATCAAGCATGAAGGATGAGCACAACAGTTTGTGGTTAGGTTAGGTTAGTGATGGTTTTCATGGTTTTCCTTGCCGGCAGGAGAGTCCTCCTGCCGGCAAGGATTCATCCGGGTAAAACACAATGTATGGAAAGAGCAATTTATGAAGTAAATTCTGAAGGAATTCAACAAATCAGCTATGATGATTTTCATCAGCAAAAGTTGAAAGAAGCATCCGTTTACCAGTATGATATTAAAGTTAGCTAAAGGAAAAAGACGGTTGTGGAATTACGCATACTATGCCTGGGGGATAAGATCCTCAGAGGAATCCCTGAGGCAAATGGGACAAAGATTGGATGCCCTGCAGGCCAAAAGCAGACTGGGGGTGGGCAATGTGCCTTACGGTGAAATGTCGCAGCTGGGCACTCTTTTCGACCTGCGCGGATATACCTGGGGAAGGTACCGGGATAAATCAATGCTCTTTTTTATCGGGGAGTACCGGCACATGTTCAATAAGCGTTCGGGAGAGATGAGCAAACACGGAGTTGTGGCCTGGCTAGGAACAGGATCCGTATTTGATTCACCATCCGGGTTGAAAAACTGGCTTCCCAATGGCGGTGTAGGCTATCGCCTGGAAGTTCAGCCCAGGATGAACCTGAGAATAGATATTGGGGTCGGCCGTTAAACCCAGGGATTTTATTTCAATTTTAATGAAGCATTTTAATCCTTTACTTTATGTCGAGTATCTGCAAAAATATTATCAATAGAGAATTGCTGATCATTTTCATGGTTTTATTGCTCGGATCAGATTTTGCCAGCGGGCAGGTGCCCGATTCCTCGAGGATATTCCTTGGATCAGATATCAGCCTGGATTCACTGCATAAGGATACCACCAAGATCATCGAAGATGCTGCCCTTGATATAGCGCAGGACCGCGGGCTTTTTATTGTGACCCCGGACCGGCAGATGCAGCTGAGGATACTGGGATCTGTCAGGTACCTCGTTGTCTACGACGACAGAGATTTGATATCCAAAAACAGCCTGATCACCAGTCAGATCAAGGTCGATGATCCATCACAGGAAATACCCAATTACTACAATGGACTGGACCAGAGTCGTCTGGGATTTGAGGTTACCCGTAGGACAGGAACGGGGAATGTCTTTGTGCGACTGGAGACGGATTTTGTAGGCATTAACGGTTTCCGGATACGGCATGCCTATGGACAGTACGGTCGATTCCTGTTCGGACAGACCTGGAGCTTGTTCTCTAATATTACATCCCTCCCGGCCACAGTAGGATTTGGAGGGCCGACCGGGTCCATATCCGTCAGGACCCCCCAGATCAGGTTCACCACCAGGAATATTTTTTTTCCTGCGTCCATAGTTACATTGGGACTGGAATATTTCAAGCCGGATATTTTTATCCCGGATACGATCACTGGAAAATCTTTTCAGGCCTTCCCTGACATCTCAGCAAGGATAGAAAAGAGGGTGAAATGGGGCTCATTCCAATTGTCGGGCATTCTTCCCATCCTTTCAGGGAGGTCCGCGGAAGGCACGAACGTGTTCCGGGCGGGATGGGGGGTTTCCTTTTCGACGGTAATCAATTCATGGGCCGGTGGAAAATGGTATTTCCAGGCTGCCGGAGGCCAGGCGGTAGCAAGGTTTTTCAACGATCTGAGCGGTCAGGGCCTGGATCTCATGTTTAACCCCGAAACCCAGAAATCACATATGCCCTTCACTTTGGGGACCTACCTTACCTATGAACATCACTGGACTGAAAGGGGCTTTTCCAATTTCACCTATGGCCTGCTCATCCTTCAAAAAGAGGATTTTACTCCGGAGGATATCTACTACCGTGGGAACAATTTCCGAGTGAATACCTTCTGGTCCATCGTTGAAGGTTCCAGGCTGGGATTAGAGTACATCCATGCTTTCCGGACAAACAAGGACGGCAGAAAAGGTACAGCAAACAGGATCAACCTGCTGTTTTATTATGATTTCTAATGCATATATAATGTGGGAGAGAATGAACAAACTATTTGGATTCTTTTGCCGGAGCACGATCTTGATTGCTATCCTGCTACTTGTCGGACAGGAAGGATTTGCCCAGGGAGGGCATTACTGGACCGAGCAATACGGTACCCGTTCCATCCTGATGAGTGGCTCGGTGATCGGCGGGGTGGAAGACCTGGGAACGGTTTTTTACAATCCCGGACGTCTGTCGCTAATTGAGAACCCTGCATTCCTGCTGAGTGCCAAGTTGTATCAGCTTGAGAAGTTAACGCTTTTGAATGCTCTGGACGATGACAATAGCCTGGAGAAAAAGACTTTCGGGGGTGTTCCGGGACTGGTGGCGGGGACATTCAAACTCGGTTTTATGCCCAAGCATCATTTTGCCTATGCCCTGCTGACCCGGCAGCGAATGGATTACAGTTTTATGACCCGAACCAATAAGGAGGGAGACCTGATGGAGGATTATCCAGGAGAGGAGATCTTTACCGGTCGCCTCACCCTATCAAGCCGTTCTATAGATGAATGGTTGAGCTTGACCT
>JAZGGT010000499.1:0-2305 GCA_036480555.1 Bacteroidales bacterium
CAGAACCTATATTGGCGGAGAATTGGTCTACTCCAGGAAGGAACACTAAAGTGTTATGGGCACACCGGCCCAGAAATCAAGGATCTTGGTATAGAATATATACAGGTATTTAGCCTGTGCCAGGTCAGATTGTGCCTTGGTCAGGTTATTCTTGGCAATATTGTAATCCACCGAACTGACGGTTCCCACATTGAAGCGCTCTTCTGTATAATTGAACGCTTCCTGCATGGAATATACCGTTTCGCCGTTCGACTCATAATCCTCAATAGCGGATACGGCATCGGCATAAGCCTGTTGAATAGATTTATAAAGGGTTTGCTTGGTCTGGTCGAGATTTACCCTTGCATCCAGCAAGTCGACCTTGGCATTGCTGATCCGGTTTTGAGTCTGCATCCGGTTAAAGATGGGGATGTCCAGCGAGAAAGTCAACTGCTGGTAACCTTTGTCGCGCAATTGGTCCTGCCAAATATAGGGTTCTCCGGGCCTCAGTGGATCTGAGGAGATTTGACTCCATAAAGTATAGTACAGGTATCTGACAGAAAGGGATGGACTTCTCAAGCCCTGGTTGGCGCTTAATCCCTTTTCCATACTCTGCAGGTTATATTCTGCACTCCTGACCATGGGAAGTACCCTGAGTGCATCAGTATACACAGAATCTACCCATCTTAAGGGATTAGCATCTTCAATGGTAAGATCAGCTGTATCGACCTTAAAATCTATAAGCTTTTCATTCTCCAGGTCCATGTACTGCATCAGTGTAAGATAGGAGATTGAGAGTGTATTCCGGGCCTTGGTCACATTGGCTTTCTCTACGGCCTCCTGCGCCAGGATCTCATATAATTCACCACGGCTCATGTTCCCTACTTCGACCAGCTTCTTGTTCTTTTCTACCTGCTGATGGGTGATGTCCAGTTGTTCTATGGCAACCTTCAGCAATTCTTCATTTAGCAGAATCTGCAGGTAGCCACCGGCAATCTTCATGGTGATGTCATTTTTCAGGTCCTCGATATCCTCCAGCTGCGAAAGAAGGCTTAGCTTGCTTGACCGGATGTTGTTGAGGTTATATAATCCACTGAATATGTCCAGGCGGCTTTCAACTCCGATGTTGGCATCCTCGAAGGCCCTGTTAACATAGGTGTAATCATCGAAATTAGGCGCACGTCCTTTGTTGAAGCGGTAATTCCCAAAAGCATTTGCTGTCGGAAGTGTCTGTGCCCTGGCATAGTCATAATTATGCTCGGCTGTTCTGGCCTGCAAGGCCTGCCTTTTTACCTGCAGGTTATTATCATGGGCATAGCTAATACATTCCTCAAGGGTCCAGACTTTCTGGGCCAGGAGGGCGGGTGAATTAATTAGCAGGCATAAAACACCCGTTAAAATCCAAATCCTTCTCATTTTAAAAAATTTTTAGACCTGATTTTAATTCAATTCCTCCTCCGGTACAGTACCTGGATATGAGTTGACTTATCGCCAGGGGTAAAGATCTGGATCAGTTCCCATTTTTTGTCATATCCTTCAATGGCTTTTTTCAGCCTGTAGATACGGGCGAGAGAGGCGGATACGTCATCGTCTGCGATTGAAAGCTCATCTTCAATTTCCCAGGCAAATGATTCTACCCGGAAACTGTACGATATTTTCTTATCACCAACACGCAATTCTATATCCGCTATCTCGTCATCACCGAAGTTTGGAATCGGTACACATAAATCCTTCATCACTCCGAAATTAAGGGTTAATAATTATGCTCCCCGTAAACTCTAATACAATATTTTTCTGATCAAAGGACATGCTTGATGTTCTCCGTGACAATATGTCCGTCGAACAGGTGCACGATCCGGTGGGCCTTTTCAGCATCCGTAGGTGAGTGTGTCACCATGACGATCGTAGTACCATCCTTGTTCAATTCCGTCAGCAATGCCATAACCTCTTCACCGTTGGCCGAGTCGAGGTTACCAGTGGGCTCATCTGCCAGGATAAGTTTTGGATTGGCAACCACTGCTCTTGATATGGCAACACGCTGTTGTTGTCCACCAGAAAGCTGTTGTGGAAAGTGCTTCTTCCTATGAGCGATCTTCATTCTCTCAAGTACCGTATTCACCTTCTTCTTTCTTTCGGATGAAGAAACATTCATGTACAACAGGGGCAGTTCAACATTCTCGAAAACGGTAAGTTCATCGATCAGGTTGAAACTCTGGAAAACGAAACCGATGTTCCCTTTCCTCATGTTTGTACGGTGCCTTTCCTTGAATTTGGAAACCTCTGTACCATCAAAGTACAATTTCCCATCGGAGGGATTGTCAAGCAA
>JAZGGT010000500.1:0-2034 GCA_036480555.1 Bacteroidales bacterium
ACACCTGATATTGTTTAATTATAGTAAAATTATGTTCTTCTTTATGCACCCATGTAATATTAATAACTATGTTGACAAAAACACTGTCAATTAGTGGATATAATCAAAATTAGGATTTATATTTGTATCCATGTACATTGAGACAGTACCAAACCGCAATTCCCAGCCTGCAATTCTATTAAGAGAATCCTGGCGTGAAGGAAAAATGACGAAGAAACGCACGATTGCCAATTTGACCAATTGGCCTGATGAACTTGTAGAATCTTTCAGGAAGCTACTGCAGGGAGCAGTTGCTGTTCATCCCAAAGACCTATTTTCCATAGAACGTAGCGTGCCCCATGGACATGTTAAAGCGATACTTGGCATGATGCGCCATCTGAAACTGGATGACATAATTGCATCCAAACCTTGCAGGGAAAGAGATCTCACGTTGGCCATGATCGCTGAACAGATCCTTCATCCTACTTCCAAACTTGGCTTTACCAGGTTATGGAACACCACGACCCTGCCTGAAGAGCTTGACATAAGTAATGCTGATGAGGACGATCTGTACGCAACCATGGACTGGTTATACCAGCGACAGGAGAGGATAGAAAAAAAACTGGCGGTGAAACATTTACACGATGACGCCCAGGTGTTATATGATGTTACCAGCAGTTATTACGAGGGACATACCTGTGCATTAGCGCAATTTGGGCACAACCGGGACAAAAAGAAGGGGAAACAGATTATTGTTTATGGAATGATGACGGATGTCCAGGGCCGTCCCATTTCCGTTCAGGTTTATAAAGGTAACACGGGAGATCCTACAACTGTTCCCGATCAGGTAGATAAACTGCTCAATCGTTTTGGGTTGAAACGTATGGTATTGGTAGGTGACAGGGGAATGCTTACCCAAACCCAGATTGAACATATGAAAGAGCATCCGGGAATCGGGTGGATTTCCTGCCTGCGCTTTGATGCCATCAGGGAATTGGTCAATCAGGGTGATTTGCAGTTGTCTTTGTTTGACCAAAAAAATCTTGCAGAGATATCTTCACAGAATTATCCCGGGGAACGATTGATAGCTTGTTATAACCCGTTAATGGCTGAACAGCGGAAACGTAAGCGTGAGGAATTACTGGAGGCTACAGAAGAGAAGCTGGATAAAATTGTACGCGAGGTCAACCGTAGAACCAAGAAAATAATGGACCAAGCCACCATCGGGCAAAAAGCAGGCAGAGTGATTAATCAACACAAGATGGGCAAACACTTTGATTTACAGATAAGAAATGGTCATTTTAGTTATACGCGGAAAGAGGAATCTATTAACCGGGAATACGAATTGGATGGAATATATGTAGTACGCACCAGCGAAACCAGGGACAAATTATCTGCTGATGACGCGGTACGCAGCTATAAGAACCTTAGCTCGGTAGAACAGCTTTTCCGTACTCTGAAAGGAGTAGAAACACTTGTAAGGCCAATTCGCCATCGAGAAGAACGCAGGGTAAGGGCGCATATTTTTATTTGCATGCTTGCTTATTATGTAGAATGGCATATGAGAAAGGCGCTTGCTCCGCTTTTATTTGATGACGAACAATTAACCGATAACAAAAAAACAAGGGATCCTGTGGCTCCGGCAAAACCATCCATTGAGGCCAAACGAAAAAAAAGCAACCGTAAAACTGCTGATGGGTTGCCAATACATAGCTTTAAAACCCTGCTTGAGGAACTTGGCATGTACATGCGTAACTATTGCTCCATAAGGGGGGTAAATACAGAAAGCAAATTATCAATCAATCGATACACTGAATTATCACCAGTTCAAAAACGAGCTTTTGAACTACTGAATTTGTGTGCCCAGTAAATGGAAATTTGATTTGGCAGGAAATCCTCTCCATATGGGCATTTTTATTAATTTTCCACTTGGAACTTCAGTTTAGGTATTTCGATCCGGGGAGTCCAGCCATATCGTTCATCCCAGCACATTCGTACCCAGTGACCTAAGAACTGGAACCCTTCCGTTAAGGCTGTAATCTTCGTCTTCTCTGG
>JAZGGT010000501.1:0-7127 GCA_036480555.1 Bacteroidales bacterium
GACCTGTCCGCCATCTTCCTGTTCCTGCATCTGCAGAAATACCTGCCTTGCTATATGATAGGCTGTAAGAAAATTCAGCCGGTACATTTTATTCAGTTCTTCCTCACCGGTATCTGCCAGATCCCCCATGGCAAAAGCTCCGGCTGTTAACACGGCCATATCTATGTTGCCAAAAACCACAACGACTTGCCTTACGGCCTTTTGCACTTTGTTTTCATCCAGCAGATCAAGAGGAAAGATTTTCAGCTTGGATGTGGTTTTCAGACTACTTCCATGCTTGTCCGAGACAAGGGCTGCGATCTGAAAATCATTTTCCAGAAATTTCTTCAGTACAGCACCTCCCAGGTTACCCGCTGCCCCTGTGATTAAAATCGTTTTACTCATATTGTTTCTCTAAGTTCTGTCTATAATATATTACTTATTTTTGCATCCATCAAAGATCGGTATCGATTTTTAATTAATTCATATAACTTTAAAATCTATTAATACATCACAAATCAATCATGATAAAGAATTTCCATGTTCCATTTGCATTCGCACTTGCCCAGGTTCTATTTTCTTCATCAACTTGTGCTCAAAAATCAGGGTTTAAAAGCATCACGATTGAGGAACTTGAAACTCATCTGACCTACCTGGCATCAGATGAACTGGAGGGCCGTGCCACAGGGGAGCCCGGTCTTGACTTGGCGGCCAAATACCTTGCTGAACAGGCAGCCAGGATCGGGCTTAAACCAATTGATGGCAACCAGGATTATTACCAGGAATATACCCTGGTAAAGAAAGTCCAGGACCAGTCAACATCCAGTATCAGTATCACCCGCGAAAATGGATCCATGGATGAAGTCAGAAAACCGCTTTATTGCCTGAATGCTGAATCCGACACGATTGATCTTAGTGGTGAGCTTGTTTTTGCAGGCTATGGTATCTATTCAGCCAAAGATAACTACAACAGTTTTGAAAATATAGACCTGAAGGATAAGATCGTACTGGTAATGAGCCGGGGACCGATGGATCATGACAATGATATCAGCCTGCTTCAGAACAGGGACTGGAATGACCTCGGCACATGGAGGTATAAGTTAAATGGTCTCGCCATGCATATGCCAAAGGCCATATTAATGGTCATGGATCCAAGGTCGGGTTATCAATCCATCGATCAATATGCAAGTGGAATGATCCGCTATTTAACCAGTTCAAGCACAGTCAAAGAACTTGGCAACCAGCGAAGGAGCATGATGCCCGATATGGCTGCCAAAATACTATTCATCCACAGTGAAGCCGCCGATAAAATGCTGCAGGCCTCCGGTAAAACCTTAAATGAATTACAGGACAACATTGATTCTTCCCTGAAACCCAATTCATTTGTAATTCCTGACACCCGGGTAAACATATATACCAGGTATAACAAGGTAGAGAAACCAGTCCCCAATGTGGCCGGACTGATCGAGGGTAGTGATCCGGAAATGCGAAAGGAAGCCATAGTATTTACGGCACATTTTGATCATCTCGGGGTAAACAGAAGAGGTGAGATTTACAATGGCGCGGATGATAATGCCTCAGGCACGGCCGCATTGATTGAGATCGGAGAAGCCTTTGTTAAGCAACAGAAGGATCTCAAAAGAAGTATCCTGATCCTCTGGTTCTCCGGCGAGGAGATCGGCCTTTTTGGTTCAAAATTTTATGCTGACCACCCACTTATCCCCCTGGATCAAACCGTTGCGAACATAAACCTGGATATGATCGGGGCAGTCCGAACGTCCCGGGATACCGGCCTCATTTACCGTGAAAAAGTCAGTGTCGTGGGGATGGATTCGATCAGTGTGATCGGGGGACATCAAAGTGCCGAACTACTTGACATCCACAATAAGAGCACTAAGAAAATGGGCATGGCCAGTGACTTCAGCATGAATTCTCCGGACCACCCGTACAGGTATTATTACAGAAGCGACCACTACAATTTTGCCAAGAATGACGTTCCTGTCCTGTTCTACTCTACAGGCATACATGTTGATTACCACAAACCAACAGATAATTATGAACGGATCAATTTTACGAAACTTGAAAAAGTAACGGAACTCGCCTTCCTGGTTGGTTATAAGCTGGCCACACAAAAGAAAAGAGTCAAAGTTGACAATCCGTATTCCGATTGGTAAGCGGAATTTGCAATCATTAAAATTTTAATGAAACTCGTACCATTATTAACCTGAAGAAATCAATTCATATGCCGGTATCCAAAAATTTCCTTGTCCCGATAGACTTCCGTCCTGAATCCGAAATGGCCCTGGAATATGCTGCTATTATAGCAAACAGGGTTGGAGCCACCCTCCACCTGATCTATATCATTGAGGAGGAATCGCCTTTGCTCAAGCTTGTGCTGAAAGATGACCAGCGGGATATGATCATCAGGGGGGCAGCCGATAAACTTGATGATGTTGCAGGCAAGTTGCTAACGGGTAAAAACATCCCATTTACAACAAAAATCAAACAGGGCAAAGTCTATGAAATAATCATTGAAACTAGCGGTGAAGTAAAGGCTGATTTCATATTTATGGGGCGTACTGATTCATCCGATATGATGAAAAATTTCGCAGGTACCAATACCATGCATATTATCAGAGGAGCTGATGTACCGGTGATCACCCTCCGTAAAAAACCTGAATATTTTGGTTGTACACATATCATTCTGCCCCTGGATCTAACGAAACAAACCATTAGAAAAGCCACTAATGCAGTAGCTGTGGCTCGAATGCTGGATGCCAGGCTCACCATCCTATCAGTCTTGCGGGAAGATAGTAAAGGCAAGGAAATTAAGTATATTTCCAAACTCGATGAGATACGCACCAATTTAAGGAGCCTTGACGTTGACTGCGATGTAAAACTTATTAAGAACTCCACTGATGCTCCAAACATCATCCTGAATGATGCAGTAAGGGAACTTGAGGGTGATCTTGTCATGATCATGACACAGCAGGAATTGCATATCACCGAGTACTTTGTGGGATCTGTAGCCCAGGATATCATAAACCTCTCCGATTTCCCGGTTATGAGTATTAATCCACTCGTCAGGGAAGAGAGAGGTATTCCAGACCCCATGGAAGAAGTTTTTATCAACCCCATACAGATGCTGGACCACTGATCAGGATCGAAGATCTCCGTTAGAACTATTGCAAAGTTTGTGTGATTCCTGATAGCAGATAAATACTCAGGTATAAAAGCCTTCCAGGATCCATAATCTGAGCCTTTCTTCATCAAGCTCATCAATGGATTTGAATTTCAGGTATTTCATATGCTTGCCAGTCCCAAGCAACAAACCGTCCGGGTCTTTCAGCATTTTACCGTCATAAAATGCAAAGGTCACATGATTCTTGAATCCGGCTATATAACAAACCGTTTTATGCAGACTGAATGTCGGTACACGCCATTTAATATCCTCGGTGGCATCCGGTACCACCTCGTAGATCAGCTCTCTCAACCGGAGCAGAATGTCACGGAAAACCGGACCAAACTGATCAATGTATTCTTCAACTTCCGGATCGGATCTCATGGTTCAAATTTAACCCAATTAGCATATTTATAATATTTCAGAAGTGGAAATCGAGTGCATTGCTTGCGAAATTTGGAATTAGTATTGTCATTTTGTCATGTCTATCTAATATATGTCTGTCTTTTTGGCAGTATACTGGTACTGATTGTCAGTCAAACCCGGTTGGCATAAGCTTTGACTTTAAGTCCTCAGAATTTATGACATTAAGTTTAATTAAAATAAATGGAGGACAAAGTCATGTTAGCTAAATTCAACAAAACATATCCAAGTTTTATGGATGAATTCTTCGGAAGGGATTTTTATCCGGCTCATTATGAGAGAAATGGTTTCAAAAGCCTGCCTGCAGTAAACATCACTGAAAGTGATATTGGTTATACCATTGAGGTGGCTGCTCCAGGACTGAACAAGAAAGATTTCAAAATCGACCTGGACAAAAACTCTCTGACCATTGCATCTGTAAGGGAAGATAAGCAGGAGGAAAGCAATGAAAGGTATACCAGGAGGGAATTCCGTTATACCAATTTCAGCCGTTCTTTCACATTACCGGAAACGGTTGATGGTGACAAGATCAGTGCTGTTCATAAAGACGGGATCTTGTACGTAGATGTTCCAAAAATGGAAGAAGCAAAAGAAAAACCCGCCAGGCAGATTGCTATCAAGTAATACAGGTTCAGGTTTGATTTTCATGGGTAAAGGGGCTGTCGTTAAATGACAGCCCCTTTTTTTTATATTGCACAAATTAATTACAAGACAGGTGAGGCGAATATGAAACTGCTATTTATCACAAACCTTAAGGCATTCTTGCTGTTTTTTATTCAGTATTTATCACTGGTCCTGCTTATCATTACTGGTCCTGTTTTCCCCGGCAATTCGCCTCTGTGGATCTTCTACATCGCAGGCTGGATCCTGGGCATATGGTCAATACTGGCCATGGGGATTGGCAATATCAATGCCGGTCCGGATCCCTTGCCGGAAGGACGATTGGTCAGCAGGGGACCATATGCCGTGATCAAGCATCCCATGTATGCTGCTATCCTGCTGGTGTTCACCCCACTGCTCTTCGACCATTTCACAATTCCCAGGCTATTTCATAATGATGGTTCTGATAATCAACCTTCTCCTGAAAATCAGGTACGAGGAAAAGCAAATGAACCTCTCCCACTGCAATAAGTATCGGGAATATTCAGCCGGTACCTGGCAACTGATCCCCTATGTTTTATGATTTTGTGATTCTCTTAGCTACATTTGTATGTTAAGAGAAGAACAGACCTGATGGAAGAATACAAGCCTGACAAATATATTACCGGGGACCAGATCGAGTTGGCAAGGTTTGCAAAGGCGCTCAGCCACCCAGTCCGAATCTACATTCTTCAATTATTATCCCGGCAAAGCTGTTGTTACAGTGGAGATCTTGCAGAGATCCTGCCCATTGCCCGATCAACACTCTCCCAGCATCTCAAGGAGTTGAAACGAGCCGGTTTGATCCATGGGACTACCAGACCACCCAAAATCATGTACTGCCTGAATCATGAAGCATGGGAAAAGGTTAAAGTTTCTTTTGCTGATTTTCTTGAAAAATAATAATCTTTTCAAAGATATTTCGTATTTTTACGAAATACAAAATACAAACATCATGAAGGAAGCTGAAGAACTCAAGAAAATAGTTAAGGAGAAATATTCGAACATCGCCATCCAGAGCAATCAAACCAGTGCTGGTTGTGGCTGTGGCTGTGCATCGGAAGAAGTTGTGGATTTCTCCGTATTATCCGAAGATTACAGGCAATTAAAAGGATACATCCCCGAGGCGGATCTTGGACTTGGATGCGGTTTGCCGACAAAGCATGCTTTCATCAGGCCCGGAGATACCGTGGTAGATCTCGGTTCGGGGGCGGGGAATGATTGCTTCATTGCCCGGAGAGAAACCGGCGATAGCGGCCGGGTCATAGGTGTGGATATGGCCGGGCCAATGATCAAAAAGGCAAAAGAGAACGCTGAGAACCTGGGGTACCATAATGTCGAATTTCTACTTGGTGAGATCGAGCAAATTCCTCTGCCAGCAGATTCAACCGACATCGTGGTAAGTAACTGTGTATTTAATCTTGTCCCTGATAAATCTCGCGCCTTCAGTGAAACGTACCGAATCCTCAGGCCAGGTGGACATTTCAGCATCTCGGATGTGGTATCAGATGGCCGGATCCCTGAAAAACTGTTGCGGGAAGCTGAATTATACGCAGGCTGTATTTCGGGAGCCATGGAGGAAATCGAATACCTGGATGTCATTCGTTCCAGCGGATTCATCAATATCCAGGTTATGCAAAAAAGTAAAATTGAAGTCCCGGCAAATATACTTGAGAAGTATGATGGTGAAGGTGAGTTTTTAAAGAGTGGCGCTGGTATTTACAGTGTCACGGTTTTCGCGAAAAAACCCTACAGTTAATATACAGGTAACATTTTCCTGTATGAAAAAAGATTCCTTCTATACAGACCTGGATAACTACCTCGAGGATATCGAAACGGAATTCAATGAAATCCCGGAAAGCAGGATTGAAATTCTTCAGCAGCTTGGTGATTATGTGATCTCAGCACTGAACGAGGACAAACTGGCCCAGCTTGTTTTTATTTGCACCCATAACTCCCGGCGCAGTCAATTTGGACAGCTATGGGCTTTAACTGCTGCTCAATTCTATGGCATCCAAAACATCAGTACCTTTTCAGGTGGTACTGTATCCACGGCCTTTAATCCACATGCGGTTGCTGCCATTAAAAGAGCAGGATTTCAGATTGGAAAAAGGGAAGGCAATATTGATAATCCGCTTTATCTTATCTCGTGCGGAGAAAACTTACACGGTAATCCCATGTTTTCGAAAAAATATAATGATAATGCCAATCCTGATAAAGAATTCTGTGCCATTATGGTTTGTTCAGATGCGGATGAGGCCTGCCCCATTGTTCCGGGTGCCGAAGATCGCATTTCCATACCCTACGATGATCCCAAAGCCTTTGATGACACGGACCAGGAAAAGACCAAATACGACGAACGCTGCCGGCAGATCGCAAGTGATATGTTTTTTATATTCAAGTATGTAAAAACCAAAATGTAAACGTAAAGGGTGATCCAAATCACCCTCATGCAGTAATCCAAATCATTTCCGGGAATTCATCAACCAACTCCGGTTGTATATATTGCATACAGTTACATCCTTTAGTCCCGGATATGTCCCCTAAAGTCACTTCAACAGCTGAACGAGTTGACAGACAGGATTTTTACCTCTACAAGATCCTTAAGGGAATCCATGCCCGCGTACAATCAGATTTACAAAAACTGGAGAAACTGAATCTACTGCTCGTTCTGAATACACCGGGTTCTCTTGAGCACTTCATGATCCATACGAATCAAAAGTATTTCCAGGAGATATTCTACCACCTGTTAAACCATGTATTGAAACAGGCAGATAAGGGATGCCTTGAATTTGGTTACAAATTGCTTGAAAATGACCAATTCTGCTTCTATGTAAATGATACGGGCACCTCTCAGCTCAGGCAGGCCATAAACGGACATGATTCCCATGAAACTAACCTTTCC
>JAZGGT010000502.1:0-13672 GCA_036480555.1 Bacteroidales bacterium
ACGGGTATGTCGGGGGATTATGAGATCGCCATTGAAGAAGGCAGTACGATGATCAGGGTCGGAACTGTTATTTTCGGAGCCAGGACTTATTAATCTTTAAACACATCAATATGGCGGACCTTAGTACAGATTTTGTAGGGCTAAAACTACGTAATCCACTGATTGTCAGCAGTAGCGGATTGACCGATTCAGTCGAAAAAATCCAGAAACTGGAAAAAGCCGGAGCCGGTGCAGTCGTCTTAAAATCCCTCTTCGAAGAGCAAATCCTGTTCGAGGCCGGCAATTTGGCTGAATCCAGTGATTATCCGGAGGCAGATGATTACATAAAGCATTATATACGATCCAACTCTGTTGATAAGTACCTTGACCTGATCGAACAGGCAAGCTCTGCCGTATCGATTCCTGTCATTGCCAGTATCAATTGTGTCTCCTCCACAGAATGGACAGATTTCGCCTCTAAAATTGAAGAGGCAGGTGCCGGTGCACTGGAGCTGAATGTCTATTTTCTCCCGGCAGGCAAGGATGCCAGCTCAAAGGTTTATGAGAACCTTTACCTGGACATTGCTGAAAAAGTAAAACGCCAGGTCAATATACCGGTTATCATGAAACTTGGCATGTATTTTACACACCTGGTGAACCTGGTAGATTTATTGTACCACCGGGGGGTGGATGGTATCGTGCTGTTCAACCGCTTTTACAGTCCAGATATAAATACCAGGGACCTGAAGATGACATCATCCGAGGTATTCAGCTCTCCGGCTGACCTGCGGTTCTCCCTGCGCTGGGTGGCCATTGTTTCAGCCATGGTGGACCAGATTCAGATTGCCGGTTCAACCGGCGTGCATGACGGTGAGGCCATCGTGAAGCAGATCCTGGCCGGGGCCCGGGCCGTGCAGGTTTGTTCAGCCATCTATAAACATGGCCAGGAGATTATCAGTACCATGCTGGATGATTTGAACACCTGGATGGATCAAAAGGATTTTTCCGGTCTGGATGCTTTCCGCGGCAACATGAATTACAAAAATCTGCCTGACCCACAGGTATATGAAAGAAGCCAGTTCATGAAATACTTTTCGGGTCATCACTGATGATCAGAACTGAAGGAGGTTGACCAGCTCACGGGCAAGCGGCTTTTTATCCTCGCTGACTTTGTCCATAACATTGAGAAGATTATAACGTTTTTCCTCAATTTCCTGATCACTCAGATGTACTATGGATTGCTCTATAACGGTAAACGATTCAAGGGCAACCAGGTAATCTCCCTCGAGGAACAACTGTATAAAAAGATCCATGTGCTTGCTGTAATCCAGTCCGCTCTGCCAGATGACTGACAATATCCCGGCACGGGCAGACTTTCGTCCCGGTTCCTTCAATCCTGCCACAACCAGAGGAACGACATCCTGTTTCTTAATGTTTGCAAGGAACCTGATCAACTCTTTTTCAATGAGTTCATTCCTGGTCTGGCTCAAGAGCTTGAGAAGATCCGGCACATAGATAAGATTCCCGGCCTTACTGAGTTTGTGAAGGGTTTTCAGGACGAGATTATCATCGGTTGACCAAAGATCTTTCAGTTTTATCGGATCTGGTTTTTTTTCCCGGGTTCCCTGATTCATGATCCTCTGTTATTGCCTGATGGAAAGCTCCATAAGTTTTTTTGCCGCCTTCTCTGATCCATAACGGGTCGCCCTTTCCCAGTCAGCTATGGATCCATCCCTGTCATTGGACTGCCATTTGACCATTCCCCTCTGGAACCATACTTCATGGTTTTTGGGATCAAGGTCGAGTGCCATTCCGAAATCATTCATGGCGTAACGGTAGGTGCTGGTTGCCAGGTATGTTTTTCCACGGGCCGCATAGAACCTGGGATCATTGGTTTCCAGTTCGAGACAATAGTTAAAACTGGAAAGGGCTTTCAGGTACTTACCTGATTCAAAAAGGATCTGACCATGCATATAATGAGCTTCTGCCTGTTCCGGGAAATATACGATATAGTCTTCGATAACCTCCGCGGCCTGGTCTAAATTCCCGGCAGCCCGATTGGCCTCGCTCAATTCCTTAAGGATTTCAAGTTTCTCAGGCTGCAGTTGCACGGTACGTTTCAGATCAGGAATGGCATTTTTGAATTTATCCAGGGCCAGATAAGATTCTGCCCTGCCGTTGAAACTCTCTGCATTCATCCGGGTAATGTCTATCGCCGCTGTATATGAATGGATGGAATTCTGGTAATTATCCATGCGGTAAAAGACTGCACCTCGTGCACTGAGCAACGAGGCCCGGTCCGCCGTTCCACCAAGGGCCTGTTCTATTAAATCAAGGGCATCCAGGTAATCTTCCGATCCCGTCAGGTAGGCTATCTCCTGGAACAATAATTCATCTTCTGAATACCACTCGTTTTTCCAGAGGGATTTCCATTCCCTGCTTGTCTCAAGTGACAAAAATGCATCATCCAGCAGGATAGTACTGGATGGGAGTTTATACCCGGACCTGAGGTGTTTTTCGAGGTAAAGCGTAGCCATCCCGGCATCTCCCATTTTTGCATAGGTCCTGGCCAACAGGTAGGAACCCATCCCCACTCTCTGATCTTCAAGTCGTTCCAGGTACTCTATGGCATTCTGGTAATCTGCAGTCAGATAATATGTTTCAGCAATCTTCAACAGTCCCTCCGGGTCATCACTGTCTGTTGCCAGTACCTGCTCAAAATGATCCCTGGCCTGATCATAGTATCCCTCCTGCAGCCTGGCGACACCAAGGAGGTATGGGTCCTGGCCGAGGGCGGACAAATGAAGCAGCCATGCGAGCAGGGATACTAAGGGTTTTCTATTATTCCACAGGATTAACAGCATCTGATTCGGTAAAAACATAAATAAAACCGGACAGGCTCCGGACCTCAAGTCCGGACAACCTGTTCTCAAAAACATCGCAAACATAGTAATAAACACCCGGTGGTACAATATGGTCGGTGTTCATTCGTTTTCCATCCCAATTGATATCCGGATCTTCGGTCTGGTACACGAGCACACCCCACCGGTTATAGATTTTCATATCCACCCTCTCAACGAAAGCGTAATTGTTGGGCCTGAATATATCATTCATGCCATCCCCGTTAGGTGTGAATACATTGGGTAACACATAATTAACGCAGTTATCGACGCAGACTATTACTGAGTATTTGCTTTCATTGTTGAATGAATCGATCGCGGTGACCGCATAACACCCGGCCAGTGATCCTTCTGGAAAATGCATATATGTTGTTTCATCGGCGGACAGGGTACTGTCAATTAACACCATCTCTCCATTCATCACCGGGGTATAATAGATATGGTATTTCACAACGTCGTCAGCACAAGTGTGATTGGGATTGGTCCAGGTAAGCATATTGTAGGAGCTGTCGCAGAATGACTCTACGCTAAGGTCCGGCGGACATGGAGGAACGGTATCAAGGGGTGTCCCACAGGCAAAATGTGTCAGGTTGATAGAAGAGTAATTGATATTGTTTACACTCCGCCACCCTATTGTTTTCACCTGGTAGCAATACTCTACCCCGTTCTTGAGTCCATCGTCAACATAGGAACTGGCATCTGAGATGCCGATGGAATCATAGTCCTGGCTTTCGGGTCCCTTCCTGTATATAATGTATTCATAGTTTACCCAGGGGGTGTTTTTTCGGACCCGGATGATGTTGGCATTGTCTGCTTCATCAATTTCCAGCCATGTGCTGGACACAACTTCCTGGCGTCCGATCAGGAACCTGTTCCCCGGTTCATCATTATAAAGCTCCACTTTGTATGAATAGGGGAAGGCAATGGTGTTGACCGGTGAATTAATGTAGGTAGTATCATCCAGATCGCTGGTGGTGAACCTGTGTATTTCCTGGAGATTATTTCCCATGGGATCCAGGTCTGAACGGTATATGATGTATTCATATGGACCGGGTGCCGGGATGGTATCCAGTTCCCTGGGCCTGGTCCAGGACAGCAAAATGCTTCCCTGGGTATCCAGGTCTGTTACACTGGCCTGTAATACCGCAGGATTCCCCGGTGTAAGCACGCCACATACTTCTTCTGACGGGAATCCGGGGGTCCCGTCATCGAATAAGGCCACGATCATATAACAGTATTCTATCCCCTGTATCATTCCTTCTCCGTCATTGTCATCAGGGAACTGTGTGCTGTCTCTCCTGTCAATGATACTGACCAGCTCGTAGTCCAGCTCCGAAGGAATCCCGTTTGTACATGTGTCGGGTATATATCCAAGCCTGCCTTCCCTGCGGTATATTTCATAGGAGGTGACATTCGTGCAGATTGATTCATCCCATTCCAGCAGGATGGAATTGGCTGTGGCTGTCGTCCGGGGATTCTCCGGGGCGGGACCGATCACCTTGATATGAAAATTACTGATGTCCACCAGCTGGAGAATCGGATGATCATCTTCGGCCTTGACAATTATATTATATGGCTGGTTCCTTACATGGGTGCAGGTTGTCTGCCAGGAGAACCTCGAAACATTGAATCCCTGGCCTGTCGAGTCAGGGGCGAATGTAGCTGGACTGTCATCAAACAGGAAGGGACCGCCGGTGGCATACTGGGTGATCCCGTTACTATCGGGATCGGTGGCACGTATATCATACTCCAGCAGGTTCCCCGCTTCTACGCAGAAATTCCGCAGGGGCATGATTTCAGGAGGGCGGTTATCCGTACTGTGTACATCGATCTGCATGTCCCTGGCAATGCTCCCGATCTTCACACCAAATCTCCATTCTTCTATTTCTATGGCGATATTATAAATTCCTGTATCAACCGGTGTATTCCAGATCAGGTCCCCTGTTATTTCATCAATATAAAGGCTGTCGCTGGCCAGGGGCAGGGTATAATCCTCAATGGGTTCCCCATTTTCTTCTGTGCAGACGGTCAGTTTATATGATATGCTGTCACCATCCGGATCAAAAGCCGCCGGGTTATGGACAAATATCTGGCCGACAGCTGCCCTGTCTATCGGGGGATTGAGCAGAATGGGTGTACTGTTATGTCCTATGCCCGTATTGATGACAATCGTAGTCTTTACAGAAAAGATCACGTTGACAGAATTGGGAATGTTCAGGACCCCGAAATTTCTGTTTGGATCCTGGACCACGATGGTGTAGGTACCCGGACCGGGGAATGTGTGTGATGTCTTGTACTGGTTCCAGAAATAAAAGTTCGGGAGGGAAAGTTTCTGTGTCCTCGGTGCTATGGAAACACTTTGATCCCCCCACTGTACCTCAAGCTCATTCCTGTCAGCCGCAGACCTGGAGTAAGTAAAGGTCTGGATCAGGATATCGAAGGTGAAGGGATCAGCGGTGTTCTGGGAAAGGGTGATCTCACCCGCCCTGTTATGCGTGGCATATGTCCCGCTTACAGTCAGGAATCCGGTTAACAGTATGATGAGTATCTTTCTCAACAATGGCAGTTTATATCTTTATATTAAATGATAATTCAGTCGTTTTATTGTCCAGCCGGTATCCATTTTGTTTTTCATTAAAGGTAACGATCATCAAATTGGTCTGATCACTGAATTTCTCAAGCATTACACGGTTCACAATATCAACCTTTCGAATTTTATTATGATGTTCATATCTGTAAAACAACCAAATAGCCTCTTCGTTCAATTTAGCATCCACAAATTGCAGATCCACTGTCTCTTTCCCGTTGAATACAAGCTGCAGGGCCTCCTGTATGTATTCATTAACCGCCGATATTTTGTCCCCTGGATCCTCCTGCTCAATTAAATTCAACTGAACCCCGTACTTATGTAATATGAGATCCTGGAAGTCATCTGCAAATATTTTTACAGATAACTCAACCTTTCCACTAACAGGATCCAGGTCTAAGTTGGTAACTGATACATGAACCGGATGAAGCCAGGAGGAACATAGCAGCCAAACCGTCAATCCCGTCAATCTTATCATCAATTTCATGCATCTTATAAGTTTTCGTAGCAAAATTACGATATTTTTGTTTTCTGAAATGTTAAAAGTATGACAACATTTGGACTTTACTTCTCTCTCGGGTTCGATCACATCGCAGATCTTGCCGGTTATGACCACATCCTGTTTTTGATGGCGCTCTGTGCTGTCTACAGCCTCAAAGAATGGGCCAAAGTGTTAATTCTGGTAACGGCATTTACATTGGGACATACCCTGACGCTTGCCCTGGCTACCCTGGACCTGATACGGATCTCAACAAGCCTCATTGAATTTTTGATCCCTGTTACCATTATCATTGCCGGCATATGGAATATCTTGCAGCGGTCTGGTTCTGACCATACCCTTTCACATCGGTTCAAATATTCAATTGCTTTGTTCTTCGGATTGATACATGGACTGGGGTTTTCAAACTACCTGAGGAGTTTGTTGGGCACCGAGCTGGATTTGCTGCTGCCATTGTTTTCATTTAACCTGGGATTAGAGCTTGGGCAGATAATGATCGTTCTGGTGGTATTACTGGTTTCCTTTGTCCTGGTGAACCTGGTTGGCATGAAGAGAAGGGAGTGGAACCTGCTCCTCTCGGGAGCAGCCATTGGAGTATCCCTGATCCTTTGTGTTGAAAGATGGCCCTATTAAGCTGTGTGGATCGTTTGGAATACTTTGTAAATTTATGCTGTGAATTGGCAGCCATACATAAAAGATTTCAGGATGTTCCTGCAGCTGGAGAAGTCCCTCTCTGCCAACTCCATCGAAGCTTATACCCGTGATATTGATAAGCTGGTGAGGTTTATGGAGTTACAGTATGATTCACTGCCGCCATCCCGGGTAGAACTCCACCACCTGACCTCTTTTCTTGCCTGGGTAAATGAACTGGGTTTAAGCGCCGGGTCGCAGGCAAGGATCATTTCCGGGATCAAGTCATTTTACAAGTTCCTGCTGCTGGAAGATGTCATTGAAACAGATCCGACCACCCTGCTGGAAACCCCCAGGATAGGGAGGAAGCTCCCGGAAGTCCTCAATCATGAAGAAGTGGAACTGATCCTGGCAGAGATTGACCTTTCAAGCCCGGCGGGCAGAAGGAACAAAGCCATACTGGAGGTACTCTATGGATGCGGATTGAGGGTTTCCGAGCTGACGGAACTGAGGTTGTCCCATGTATATTTTGACCAGGAGTTTATCAGGGTCACAGGAAAGGGCAATAAGGAACGGCTGGTGCCTATAGGAAGAATTGCGCTGAAGGAGATCAGGAACTACCTGCCCGACCGAAATTCCCTGCCCAGGATCCAAAGGGATCACGAAGATATACTTTTCCTGAACCGGAGGGGCCGCGGGTTGTCCAGGATCATGATCTTTACAATAATCAAGGACCTTGTCGCAGCGGCCGGCATAAAGAAAAATATCAGTCCACATACATTCAGGCATTCCTTTGCCACAGAACTGATTGACAGGGGTGCGGACCTGCGGGCCGTACAGGAAATGCTGGGACATGAATCCATCCTGACCACTGAAATATATACCCATCTTGACCGTGAATTTTTGAGGGATGCTATCATCCGTTTCCACCCCCGGAGCAAACACTGATTACCACCCCTTATTTGTCACTTATTTAGATTTGATTTAAGCATATTTTAAATACATTTGTACTTTCAAAAATTTAGGGTACTAATTGGTTGGATTATAAATACATTAAAATGTCAAAAGTCAAAAGAGTTTACAAATTCGGGAACAAAGAAGCAGAAGGTAAAACCGATATGAAAAACCTGCTGGGCGGCAAGGGTGCCAACCTGGCTGAAATGAACCTGATCGGGGTTCCTGTCCCTCCCGGTTTTACCATTACCACTGAAGTCTGTGCTGAATATAATCAAATGGGCAAAGATGAGGTCATCAAGCTTATCAAGGAAGAAGTTGAAGATGGGATTGCCAACATGGAAAAATTGATGAATTCAAAATTTGGTGACAGTGAGAATCCCTGCCTGGTTTCTGTGCGCTCCGGTGCACGTGCTTCAATGCCGGGAATGATGGATACCATCCTGAACTTAGGCCTGAATGATGAAGTTGTTGAGGGACTGGCAGTCAAGACCGGGAATCCGCGTTTTGCATGGGACTCCTACCGCCGTTTCATGCAAATGTATGGTGATGTTGTTATGGGGATGGAGCCCGAATCCAAAGAAGACCAAGATCCTTTTGAAGAGATCATTGACGAAGTAAAAGAAGAAAAAGGTGTTGAGGAAGATACAGATCTGAGCACCGACGACCTGAAGGATCTGGTTGCCAGGTTTAAGTCCGCCGTCAAAGAAAAAACCGGCAAGGATTTCCCGACAGATGCATGGGAACAGTTATGGGGATCTGTTGCAGCAGTTTTCGACAGCTGGAGCAACGACAGGGCAGATTATTACCGGAAACTGAACAATATACCGGAAGAATGGGGCACAGCCGTAAATGTCCAGGCCATGGTATTCGGTAACATGGGAGATACCTCCGGTACAGGGGTAGCCTTTACAAGGGATGCCGGGACGGGTGAGAATTTGTTCAATGGAGAATACCTCATTAATGCCCAGGGAGAAGATGTGGTTGCAGGGATCAGGACTCCCCGCCAGATCACCCTGGAAGGATCCAAAAGATGGGCAGAACTGGCACAGGTAAGCGAAGAAGTACGGACAGCTGACTATCCTTCCCTGGAGGAAGAGATGCCTGAGATCTATAAGGAACTTTTTGACACACAAAATAAGCTGGAGTCGCATTATAAGGATATGCAGGACCTGGAATTTACCATCCAGGAAAATAAACTCTGGTTGCTCCAGACCAGGAACGGGAAACGTACAGGTGCTTCTATGGTAAGCATTGCCATGGATATGCTGGATGAGGGCATGATCGATGAAAAGACTGCCCTGCTGAGGATTGAGCCTAACAAACTGGATGAATTACTGCACCCCGTATTTGACGGTGATGCCATCAATAAAGCCAGGGTCCTTGCAAAAGGCCTCCCGGCATCTCCAGGAGCTGCATCCGGACAAATGGTTTTCTTTGCTGATGAGGCAGAAGAATGGGTCGAGGCCGGCAAACAGGTAGTACTTGTCAGGGTAGAAACTTCTCCTGAAGACCTTCGCGGGATGAACGTTGCCAAAGGGATACTGACCGCCCGGGGCGGTATGACCTCCCATGCAGCCGTGGTTGCCCGTGGAATGGGTAAATGCTGTGTATCTGGTGCAGGTGGACTGAAAATTGATTATAAGGCACGGACCATGACGGTTGATGGACAGGTGTTCAGGGAAGGGGACTGGATCTCACTGAATGGATCAACCGGAGAGGTATACGAGGGACAAATTGCCACCAAAGATCCCGAAATGAGCGGTGATTTTGGGAAGCTGATGGACCTGTCTTCAAAACATACGAAAATGTCTGTCCGGACCAACGCCGACTCACCCAAAGATTCACATGTAGCCCGTAACTTCGGGGCAAAGGGGATAGGACTCTGCCGTACGGAACATATGTTCTTTGAAGGGGGCAGGATCACTGCCATGCGTGAAATGATCCTGGCTGATGACGAAGCAGGACGACGCAAGGCACTTGATAAATTACTGCCCATCCAGCGTTCGGACTTCGAAGGCATATTCGAAGCCATGCATGATCTGCCGGTGACGGTAAGGCTGCTCGATCCGCCACTCCATGAGTTTGTTCCCCATGAAGAAGAAAACCAGCAGCAGATGGCAGATGAAATGGGTATAACCGTTGAGGAGATCAAAAGCAAGGTGGAAGACCTGCATGAATTCAACCCCATGCTGGGACACAGGGGATGCCGTCTCGGCAATACCTACCCTGAAATCTCAGAGATGCAGGCACGCGCCATCATAGAAGCTGCCCTTAACCTCAAGGCCAAAGGCATCAAGGCCATCCCGGAGATCATGATCCCCCTGATCGGGACCGTGCAGGAATTCAGGATGCAGGAAGATATCATTCGCAGAATTGCCGATGAGGTCTTTGAAGAACGCGGCGATAAAATTGAATACCTGGTGGGAACCATGATAGAGATCCCACGTGCAGCCATGACTGCTGACCAGATTGCAGAACATGCCGAGTTTTTCTCATTCGGGACCAATGACCTGACCCAGATGGGCTTCGGTTATTCAAGGGATGACGCTGGCAAATTCCTGCCCATTTATATTGATAAGGGAATTCTCAAGCATGATCCGTTCCAGGTACTTGACCAGGAAGGGATTGGCCAGCTGGTCCGGATGGGTACCGAGAAAGGACGTGCCACCAGGCCTGATCTGAAAGTTGGTATTTGTGGAGAACATGGAGGAGAGCCCAGTTCAGTGGAATTCTGCCATAGTGTCGGTATGGACTACGTGAGCTGTTCACCCTACAGGGTGCCCATTGCAAGGGTTGCTGCTGCACAGGCCGCCATAAAACAGGGTTAACAGAAACAGGATATAACAGAAACAGGATAGAACAAAAACAGGAGAGGCTCCAGATTTTGGAGCCTCTTTTTTTATTTCTGTATATGTTCAACAGCATATTTTCGTATATTTGCCGAAAATTAAGAATAAACCATTAAAAAGATAAAAACAATGACAGAAGGAACCAGCCATTTGGACCTCTTACAATATGGTATATCAGATGTACAGGAGATATATCATAACATTTCCTATGAAGAACTCTTCAAGCATGAAACCGATCCTTCCCTGGAAGGCTTTGAACGCGGCCATCTTACCAGTACAGGTGCGGTAACCGTAGACACCGGGGTCTTCACGGGCCGTTCTCCCCATGATAAATACATTATAAAGGAAGATGAGAATGAAAAAAATATCTGGTGGAGAAATGAGCAGCGGAAATTATCCGATAATAAGCCCCTTTCCGAGGAGATATGGAATGAGCTCTTTGAGAATTCAGCCAAACAACTTTCCGGGAAAAAACTTTATGTACAGGATGGTTATTCAGGTGCCAATGAGGACAGCCGCATGAAGATCAGGTTCATCCTGGAAGTGGCATGGCAGGCCCATTTTGTCAAGAACATGTTTATCAGGCCCACAGAAGAGGAGCTGAAAGATTTTGAACCGGATTTCGTGGTCCTGAATGCCTCCAAGACCACCAACCCGAACTGGGAGAAGCATAACATGAACTCTGAGGTTTATGCCGTATTCAACCTGAAGGAAAAAAGGGCATGTATCGGGGGATCCTGGTATGGAGGTGAAATGAAAAAGGGTATCTTCTCGATAATGAATTATTACCTTCCGCTGAAGGGAATAGCCGCCATGCATGCTGCAGCAAATATAGGGGATGACGGGGTTTCCGCCCTCTTTTTCGGACTTTCAGGTACAGGTAAAACAACCCTTTCGGCGGATCCGAAAAGGCATTTGATCGGGGACGATGAGCATGGATGGGATGATGACGGGATCTTCAATTTTGAGGGTGGCTGCTATGCCAAGACCATAGACCTGGACCCGGAAAAGGAACCGGATATTTACAATGCCATCAAACGGGATGCCCTGCTCGAAAATGTGGCGGTGGACTGGCACAATGGTGAGGTGGACTGGGAGGATGATTCAAAGACGGCGAACACCAGGGTTTCCTATCCCATCTATCATATTAATAATATTGTCGGACCTCCTTCCAAAGCTGGTCACGCCAAGAATGTAATCTTTTTGACGGCAGATGCATTCGGGATCCTGCCACCTGTTTCAAGGTTGACAGAGGACCAGACCAAGTACCATTTTATCAGCGGGTACACTGCAAAAGTGGCCGGTACAGAACGGGGGATCACAGAACCTATGCCTTCATTTTCAGCCTGTTTTGGGGCAGCTTTCCTGTTGCTTGAACCAATTATCTATGCCAATGAGCTGACCCGGAAAATGAAGGAACACGGGGCGAATGCCTGGCTTGTCAATACAGGATGGGTAGGCGGTGGTTATAACAAGGGCGGGCACCGTATCGACCTGCCTGCGACCCGGAGCATCATTGACTGTATCCTTGATGGCAGCCTGGACGATGCGGAGTATGAAACACTTCCGATCTTCAATCTGCAAATGCCTAAGATAGTACCATGTATGGATTCCAGCTTGCTGAATCCCAGGAATAACTGGCCCAGCACAGCGGAATGGGATGCCGAGGCTGCAGCGCTGGCCAAGAAATTTATCGCCAATTTTGAGCATTTTGCCGACACGGAAGATACGAAGAAACTGATTGCGGCCGGACCGCAACTATAATATCCTATGTTACCTGTTAAAGAGGTATTATTTTCAGGATTAATCTTAATGGCAGTGGCCTACCTGTTAGGTTCACTGCCTTTTTCCGTCTGGGTAGGTAAAGTCTTTTACAGGAAGGATATAAGGGAGTATGGAAGCGGTAATGCCGGGTCCACCAATACCTGGAGGGTGCTGGGATGGAAAGCCGGTCTCCCGGTCCTTTTGCTGGATATCGGTAAGGGCTTTGCAGCTACCTTTTTGCCTTATATTTACCCATCCCTCACTGCTGATCCGGAATGGCTTCTATGGCTGCGCATACTTTGTGGTTCGGCTGCCGCACTGGGCCATATCTATCCTTTGTTTGCGGGTTTCAGGGGCGGGAAAGCGGTTGCCACCCTGCTGGGGGTGATATTGGGACTGATGCCACTGGTTGCGGTGGGAAGCCTGGTGGTTTTTATCCTTATCTTTGGAGTGTTCCGCATGGTCTCGCTGGGATCTATCCTGGCTTCGATTTCCCTCCCACTGATGGATTGGTTTATGCTTCCTTCAGTTCATTTGCCACTGCTGATATTTTCAGGCCTGATCACCATACTGGTCATCATTACCCATAATAAGAATATTCAAAGGATCATCAGGGGAGAAGAATCAAGGGTCAGGCTTAGAAAGGCTTAGGCAAAATCAAGATCCAGCTTGGACATCAATTCTTTGGCTCCGACATCTGTAAGAAGTTTGCCTGATTCGGCGATGGATACCTTCCCGGTCTGTTCAGATACAATGATGGTGAGGGCATCCGTATTTTCTGATAAACCGAGGGCTGCCCTGTGCCTCATTCCATAGTTTGGCGGCAGGTTCAGGTTCTCAGAAATGGGCAATACACATCTGGCTGCCACTATCCTGTCCCCGTTGATGATCAATGCCCCATCGTGCAGAGGGCTTTCCTTGTTGAATATGCTTTCGATAAGCCGGCTGGAGGTTTCTGCGTTCAGCGAGTCACCTGTTTCAGCGTAGACAGTCAGTTCCGATTTCCGTGCGATCACCACCAATGCCCCGGTTTTGGACTTGGCCATTTGGATGACTGCCTTAATAATGGATTTGATCTTTACTTTCGGGTGGGGCGTTATATTGATAGGTATGACCTTTTCCAGTGACAGGGGGTTGCGGCTGAAATACTGGTTCCCTATAAAAATGAGGAATCGTCTAATCTCCTGCTGGAAGACGATGATCAGGGCGATGACACCTACCCCGATGACCTGTCCGAGAATGGTACCCAGCAACTGCATTCCCAGGGCCCTCACAATGATCCACAACAGGTATAACGACAGGATACCTATGAAAATATTCATGGCCACCGTACCCCTGATGAGCATGTATACCTTGTACATCAGATAGGCTACCAGCAGCACATCGATAAAATCAATAACCTGTGGGGTTATGAATGTAGGCAGCATGGGTCAGATTGTGAAATGCATGACAAAATTAATAAAATCTGTGAACCGTAAGTTATTACGTATTATTGTATAAATGTTTT
>JAZGGT010000503.1:0-5070 GCA_036480555.1 Bacteroidales bacterium
ATCGTACCCATTTACAAAAATCAGGAAGATTTTACGCGCATCAGCCAATCAGCCAACAGGATCAAATCGGACCTGGAAGAAGCTGGATTATCAGTAAAGTATGATGACAGGGACACTCACAAACCTGGATGGAAATTCAGTGAATACGAGATGAAGGGAGTGCCGGTCAGGATTGCTATCGGGCCGAGAGATATCGAAAACAATACCGTGGAAATTGCCCGGCGTGACACCCTTGAGAAAAAGATTGTCTCAAGGGATATGGTGAATGACATTGTTGTTGGATTAATGGAAGAGATCCAACAAAACATTTACAGGAAATCTTTGGAATTCAGGAGTGAAAATACATGCAGGGTGGATGACTGGGATGAATTCCGGGAGATCATGGCCAAAAAACCTGGATTCGTGCTGGCCCACTGGGATGGTACTGCTGAAACTGAATTGAAGATCAAGGAAGAAACCAAGGCAACCATACGTTGCATACCTCTTGATGCGGAAGTTGAAGAAGGTAAATGCATATATACAGGTAAGCCTTCAGAAAAAAGGGTGCTGTTCGCAATTGCATATTAATTAAAGCGGATATGAGCAATACAGATATCAAATCAAATATCTTTAACAACCTGAAGGATAAATCTGCCGTAAAGCAACTGGTATTTGACAATACCATGAGTGTATTGTCTGACATAAAAAAAATCCTGAAGGAACTTGAGGTGGAATTCAATCATCAGCTCGGGGAAGCAGATGATAGGATATTACTGGACTACCAGGACAACGGCATATTCAGTGCCCAGCTGAAAATAGCAGGCGATATGATCATCGTTGCCATGCATTCAAATATCTTTGAATTTGAAAGGAGTCATGGCATCTGGAAAACCTCATATGTGCAATCGGATAAAACGGCTTCCTATTGCGGGATCATCAATATATATAATTTTCTATCGGATTCCTTCAAGTACAACAGGATACAGGACCTGGGTTACCTGGTAGGAAGGATTTTCATCAACAAGGATTTTCATTATTTCGCCGAAGGTAAGCGGCAATTGGGATTTTTCTTTAATGATTTTGGGAATACGATCCTGGAAAAAGAATCCCTGACCAATATGATCACACTGGCCATCAATTATGCCCTTGAATTTGACTTACTCGTCCCTCCCTATGATACAGTAAAAATTGCTTCCGTCGAACAGATCAGTGACCGGATACAACTTTCAAAAATGCGTACCGGCAAACGGCTGGGATTCCAGTTCAATGCCGATGATATTGATGGAAATCTATAATCACCGAAACCGAATACCTGCCTGAACCGTATTCTTTCTTTTGACGGGTAACATCTTTTTGCGTATTTTACGTTTATTGACAAACTCCTGATACACTTGAAGTATTGTCGATATATTCTGATAGTCTTGTTGGCTTTGTCCACGTTGCCGTCAATGGGGACTGAACCTGGAGGGGACTTATATGACACCCTGAGGCTTATTGAGGGTTCCAGGCTTTACATCGGGGGACAAAGATTTAAATTCAAGAAGGATACTATCATTGTGATTCACAGTGGACTGGATTACCATGTCAAATATCCAAGGGGGCTGGCTGGTGAGATCTTTTTTGACTCGCTTCAAGAAAAGGCTGGCAAGAAGCGCTGGACCAGGGAACTACACAATATCGTCATCACCTCACCACGAACTCCGGACACTCAGGATACCATGTTAACCCGGCTTAGTGTGGATCCCTATATTACCTATGGCGGGAAAGTCATACGCAACATCAGATTGACAAAGCTTGAACCCTTCGGTCCATCTATCTACGATACCTCCCGCACCGCCAGTTCAAAAATAGAGAAGTTAGGGAATGACCTGCATGCTGTGACACAAGACCGTGTTATTAACAACCACCTGCTTTTCCAGAGCGGGGACCTGGTAGACCCGAATGAGATCAGCGATAATGAAAGGATATTAAGGGAGCTTCCATTTATCCAGGATGTCAGGATCTATTTGGAAGAGACAAGTCCAGGCTCAGATACTGTGGATGTCAGGGTGGTGACCAAAGATGCTTTTTCCATCGGGGCCGGAGGCCTGTTGAATGATCTTGATGTGGGAAAGCTGGATATATTTGAAAGCAATCTGTTTGGGCTCGGACATGAACTTCACGCTGTCTTTTACTGGGATGGAGAAAGATCCCCCTGGCTGGGACACGAGATCTTTTACATCATGCGTAACCTGGGAGGATCATTCATCAACAGCACACTCAGATACCAGCAGGTATTCAATACGGAATCCTATCAGATGGGAATTGACAGGCGGTTTTTTACTCCGAATACCAAGTGGGCCGGAGCACTTGATCTCGAGCGTACCCGTACTTTCAGGTATATCAACTTTGTAGATTCCATCAGTACCGATGTACCTGTTAAATACAATATATATGATGGATGGCTCGGACGGGCCTTCTATCTAAGGTCTAAGCGTAATCTTACAAGGGACCGCCTGAATTTTGTCGTCTCATCAAGACTTTACTGGAACCAGTATATCGACCGGCCGGAAGTGGATGAACAAAACTTTTATCTCTACCAGAACAGAACCGGCTGGCTCTCATCACTGGCCATTTCTTCGCAGTCATACTTCAGAAGTAACCTTATCCTGGATTTTGGTAGGACCGAAGATATCCCGCAGGGGGTTTTGTTCAGTTTAACGGGTGGACTGGAAAGAAATGAGTTTAATACCAGGCTATATGCAGGTTTCAGCCTGTCACAGGGAAGGTATCTTGGCAACATCGGATACCTGTATACCAAACTGGAGGCAGGAGGATTTTTCCTGAAAAAGGATTATATAGAACAGGGAGTCATTAATTTCAGGGCGGATTATTTCACTCCTCTGTTCATTATTAACCGGTTCAAATTCAGGCATTTCATTTCGGCAAATTACGTGCAGGGTATAAACAGGTTTGAAGATGAATATATAGGCATCGGCGATGATGATGACATACGGGGATTCAGATACGGTCTCCCGCTGGGCACAAAAAAAATCTTCATTAACTATGAAGCAGATGCATTTACACCATACTACCTTTATGGATTCCGTTTTGTCTTTTTTGGTTTCATGGACTTCGGATTGATCGGTCCGGATATAAAGAAACTGCACGATGGACTGTTTTATTCAGGATTTGGAATAGGTGCACGGATCAGGAATGAAAGACTCGTTTTTGAAACCATCTCAATAAGGCTTGGTTACTATCCCAACCATCCCGATAAAGATATACCGCTCTTTCTGCATGTTTCAGGAGAAAAAAGGCTGAATGTCGATAACTTCAATGTCACAAAGCCCAGAATTGCCAGCTTTAGGTAAATATTATAACTTTGTAGATAATTCGATATTTATTAACCTTTAAATAATTTATTATGGCAGTTTTAGTAGGTAAAAAAGCTCCGCATTTCAAGGCGGATGCAGTTGTCAATGGCGGTGAGATTGTCTCCGGATTTTCACTCGATCAATTCATTGGAAAGAAGTACGTGGTTTTTTATTTCTACCCTGCTGATTTCACATTCGTTTGTCCCACAGAGATCCTGGCCTTCCAGGATAAAATGGAGGAATTCGAACAAAGGAATGTGGCCGTCATCGGCTGTTCTGTTGATTCGGCTTTTTCTCACTGGAAATGGTTGCAGACGGAATTGAAGGATGGTGGTATCAAAGGTGTAAAATACCCGCTGGTAGCAGATCCCCCGATGACGATTGCACAGAACTATGATGTCCTGATCGGCGAATATGATTACAACGAAGAAGATGAGGTTGTTTTTGAAGGCGCGGCCGAAACTTACAGGGGACTCTTTTTAATTGACAAGGAAGGGATAGTGCGGCACCAGGTGGTAAATGACAAGCCACTGGGAAGGAACATTAATGAGGTGATCCGCATGGTTGATGCTCTGCAATACAGTGAAGAACACGGAGAAGTTTGTCCGGCCAACTGGCAGAAGGGAGATGAGGCCCTGAAGGAAACACAGGAAAGCATTGCTGGATACCTGGGTAAATTAGATTAAGCATACCGGAATCCTTACATTTGCATAAAGTGACGGGGATGCTAGAAGAATTCAGGCACTTTATTCAGTCAAAATCACTTTGCCAGCCAACCGACAGGATCCTGCTTGCAGTAAGTGGTGGCATTGACTCGATGGTGTTGCTGCATCTTTACTTTGCAGCCGGTTATAAACCCGGGGTCGCCCACTGCAATTTTCATTTGAGAGGTGCTGAATCGGATGGGGATGAAAAGTTAGTGAAATCCATTGCTGAAAACATGGATGCGGCTTATCATCAGCAGGACTTTGACACGGGACAGTCAGCTGATGAATCCGGGATATCCATACAAATGGCAGCCAGGAATCTCCGTTACCGGTGGTTTGAAGAAATTCGGAAAAAATATGGATACAAGTTCATAGCTACCGCCCATAACCAGGATGATGTTATTGAAACATTTTTTATTAACCTGTCCCGCGGTACGGGTATCAGGGGACTAACCGGTATTCCTGTCAGATCGGAGACGGTCATTCGTCCCCTGCTTTTCGCCTCCAGGGAATCCATTGTGGATTACGCCACTGAGCATGATATCGGGTTCCGGGAAGACTCCAGCAATGCCTCCGATAAGTATCTCAGGAACAGGGTGCGTCACCACCTGATCCCCATGCTGGAAGAAGAAAACCCTTCCTTCCGGAATGCATTGATGGATACCATGCTTAAATTGTCTGAAACCGAGAAACTATACAAACGGGAATTGGTGCAATTGAAGCAAAGGCTGGTGCGTACGGAAGGTGACAGGATAAGGATCAGCATCAGGGACCTGTCGGCACATGATGCCAGAAGAAGCATCCTGTTCGAGATACTGTCTGATTACAATTTCTCGTCACAGGCCATGGAAGATATCATTCATTCCCTTGAGGGACCCTCGGGGAAACAATTCCTGTCCTCCACACACCGTATCGTGAAGGACCGGGAAGACCTGATCATTACGCCGCTGGATAAGGAAGAAGAGCGGAAATATTACCTTGAACGGGAATCCGGACGGATATCGGAACCTGTGGACCTTGAATGGATG
>JAZGGT010000504.1:0-2047 GCA_036480555.1 Bacteroidales bacterium
GGTTGTGGAGGATCCGGGGACCATCCTGGTGGATGCACTGTTTGGATCGGGACTGACCCGCAGCGTGAGTGGCCTGGCCAGGGATGTCATCACCTGTGTTAATGAATTGCCCAATCTGCGGATAGCGATCGATATCCCCAGCGGGCTGTTCGGAGAAGACAATACCGACAATGACCCGGATGCCATTCTTCAGGCTGACTTCACCCTGGCCCTCCAGGCACCGTCACTCTCTTTCTTTTTTGCGGAAAACCAGGCATATGTTGGTATCTGGGAGGTATTGCCCATTGGGCTCCATCCGATTATCCTGGAGGAGGAAGAATCCGCCTGGCGTTATATACAGGCCGGACATGTCAGTGACCTGCTGAAACCACGCATGAAATTTGCCCATAAAGGGACTTTTGGGCATTGCCTGCTGATAGCCGGATGCTATGGCATGATGGGGGCAGCCGTACTGGCTGCCAGGGCATGCCTTCGCTCCGGGGCAGGCCTGGTAACAGGGCATGTACCCAGGTTCGGGTACAAGATCCTTCAGACAACTGTGCCTGAGGCCCTGATCAGTATTGATGAATCGGATATTATTTTTACAGGAGCACCTGGACTGGAACCTTTTTCCGCTGTTGGGATTGGACCGGGACTGGGTTGTAAGCCCAATACCGGCAGGGCAATCCTCGAACTGATAAAGTCAGTCAAGATTCCCCTGGTAATTGATGCCGATGCCCTGAATATGCTCTCTGAACATCCGGAATGGATCTCCCTGCTGCCGGAGGACACTATACTTACACCCCACCCCAGGGAGTTTGAGAGATTGGCGGGAAAGGCAGAAACAGGATATGCCCGTGTCAGGATGCAGATTGATTTTGCCATAAGACATAAGGTAATTGTTGTGCTGAAGGGAGCCCACACCAGCATTGCCTGTCCCGATGGCAGTTGCTGGTTCAATACAACAGGTAATCCCGGGATGGCTACAGCCGGGAGTGGTGATGTATTAACGGGAATAATTTTATCTTTGCTCGGACAGGGATATATTCCGCGTGATGCAGCCATACTGGGCGTTTATCTTCATGGACTGGCAGGAGACCTGGCTTCGGAAGCATCTTCGGAAGAATATTTGATAGCCGGGGACATCATAGAATCCCTTGGATTTGCGTTTCAACATATAAAAGGCATATACGATGAAGACCATATTTAAATTTTTGCTGGCCGGCGCATTGTTCCTGTGTGGCTGCGGCGGACCAAAATCTGTCATTGAAACAGTTCCGGTGAGCCTTTCAAGCACGGAATTGCAGACAGGCTATGTTTATGCCCTTCCTCAGACTACCTTCAAGGTGACCGTTGACGTTGTGAAGACCCGGACTATCCGTGGACCTTATTACCGCTTCGCGGAAAAATACCTGAGTATCAGGAATGCTCCAGACAGGAACAGTACCTCATGGAGAATAGAAAGGATAAACCTTGAATCGGTTGAGGAAGCGGACCCCGATCAAAGGTACCTGGTAAGGCAGGTCTCCGGGCAGCAGGACCTTTCCACCCTACTGAAATTGAGCCAGCAGGGTTTGGTATATGATTTTAATGTTGGAAAGTACCTGGAAACCAGACGCTTTTCTGGTACATTGGCGGCTCAGCACAGGGGACCGGTTTTTACCGATCTGTCGCCCAAGCGTAGTATCGTGCTGTCAATCGATACCAGCTATAAGTCGATCAGGATTGATTCAGTTTTCAGGAAAGTCCCTGTAACCAAACAACAACTCATTGTTAAGACCATTGATGAAAAGGCTGACGAGGCAGCGAGAGTCATACTCAGGATTCGTCGAAGAAGAATTGCGACTCTAACGGGGAAGGGCGAAACTGATTTGAGCGATGCGGGCATTGAAAAACTGGATGAACTGGAGCGGGAATACCTGATATTGTTCCTGGGCAGGGACATTCACGAGAAGAAGCAGTTTACATTTTATTTTACACCGGCCACGGGAGAGGTGTTTGAACATAAGGAACTATTTGAATTTTCCGAAAACCAGGGCATCATTACACAACATATGGATGATTCAAA
>JAZGGT010000505.1:0-4111 GCA_036480555.1 Bacteroidales bacterium
TGAATTATGCTAACTTTGCAGGCTGGAAGTCAGATAATTGCGCAAATCGCACAGATTCAACATGATCAACAGTAGTGATAAGCAGACACAATTTGATATAAGGTATATTCAAATGGCCAGGGTGTGGGCCACAAACTCGTACTGTAAAAGACGCCAGGTTGGGGCCCTCATAGTAAAAGACCGCATGATCATTTCAGATGGCTATAATGGAACACCATCCGGTTTTGAGAATGAATGTGAAGACGAGAACAATCGCAGCAAACCCTATGTCCTGCATGCCGAGGCCAACGCCATTACAAAGGTGGCAAAATCGAATAACAGCAGTGAAGGAGCTACGCTATACATTACAGCTTCACCCTGTATGGATTGTGCCAAACTTATCATACAGGCTGGTATTATCCGGGTGGTCTATGCAGATGATTACAGGATAGTCGATGGAATTGAACTCCTTGAGAAAGCTGGCATTGAAGTTGTACAATTGAGCTCCGTAATTGAACCATGAAAAAAAGTAAATTCAATATCATATTACCCCTTTTATTAGCTGTTTTCCTGATTGGTGGAATGCTTATCGGCAATCAATTGAATAAAATTTCAGAACCGAATGAGTTTGCCATATATCCCCGCATGAACAAAATCAGCGGAGTTATTGATTATATATCCCAGGAGTATGTTGATTCAATTGACCGGAACAAGCTGATCGAGAGAACCATTCCCGAAATTCTTGGACAACTTGATCCTCATTCCATTTATATTCCTGCCTCAGAAGTGGCTGAATATAATGAACCCCTGGAAGGGAACTTCAGTGGCATCGGAGTTTCTTTCAATATGCAGGAGGATACGGTTTATATTATGAGTACCATCCTGAATGGTCCCTCGGAAAAAATCGGCATACTCGCAGGTGACCGGATTATTAGAGTGAATGATTCACTAATCGCTGGGGTTAACATGGTGTCCACTGACATTGTAAAGATGTTGAAAGGAAAGAAGGGGACACGTGTAATTGTAACCATCGTCCGCAGGGGCATTGAAGAACCCCTGGATTTTGAGATTACCCGCGACAGGATCCCCATTGCCAGTGTCGACATCGGATACATGCTCACCGATGACATTGGATTCATAAAGATCAGTAAATTCTCCCGGAGCACACAGAAGGAATTCATTGATGCTGTAGAGAAACTCAATGACCAGGGGATGCAGAAACTGATCCTGGACCTTCGCTATAACAGTGGAGGCTATTTGAATGCTGCCACTGAATTGGCGGATCATTTCCTTGCGGCAGGCACACCTATTGTATATACCGAAGGCTATGCACAACCCCGGAAGGATATCCTGGCAACTTCACAGGGTGACCTGCTCGACCATGATGTGATCATCCTGATAGATGAATATTCCGCATCTGCCAGTGAGATCCTGGCAGGGGCTATACAGGATAATGACCGTGGACTAATCATAGGGAGGCGTTCGTTTGGGAAAGGACTGGTACAGCAGCAAACCATGTTTTCTGATGGTTCTGCCCTGAGGCTTACCATTGCCAGGTATTACACACCTACCGGGAGGTCTATACAGAAACCCTATGAAAATGGACTTGACGATTACCTGAATGAACTGCATAAGCGGTTTGACCATGGTGAATTTATCTATGCTGACAGCATCACATTTGCGGATTCTTTAAAATACCTTACCCCGGGTGGAAAAACGGTTTATGGAGGGGGTGGCATCATGCCCGATATTTTTGTCCCAGTAGATACTTCTCTTTATACTGACTATTACAATCAGGTATGGAGCAGGGGATTGCTTTATCGTTTTGCCTTTAAATATGCTGACAAAAACAGGAGTAACCTGGATGGGCTCGAGGACTATCAAGAAATGCTGGAGTACCTCGACAGTCAGGATCTATTGGGCCAGTTCATAGCCTTTGCAGAAGAAAACGGAATTCAGGAAAACAACGAGGAAATAATCCTCTCCCAACAAGTTATCCTGATCAGTATGAAAGCCTTTATCGCCAGGTTTATCCTTGACAACGAAGGATATTATCCCATCATCCACCAGATCGATCCCACCATTCAGAAAAGTCTGGAAATCTTCACTCAAATATAACCTCCCCTGCTGGTTTAAATAGTTCCGGGGCTTCCCGTGTTACTTGATCTTCACTGTAAAACAGGCTGGATTGACCCATGTATATACCTGGCTATCAGGGCATCAGTAAAATTTCTTCAGGTGGCATTAAACCTTTCTCAAGAAAACATATCTAAAATTCAGATAACAAATTAACAATCATTAATATTAAATCTGCCATGAAGAAAATAGACAGAAATTTCAAATTGCTTGTTGCCATTATTGTTGTATTGGGACTTTCCCTGAGTGTAATGGCACAACCGTACCAGAGAAGACAAATGCCACAACAGTTCATGAAGGCTCAATCCGGTTTACAATTCCTTGATCTGACAGAAGAACAGAAAGATCAGATTAAAGAGATCCATCTTGCTCAAATGAAAGCTGTGCAACCCAATAGAGATGAAGTAAAAATCAACAGGGCTAAAATCAATGCACTTCTGAATAATGATGATCCTGATATGAAGGAAATTGTCAGCCTTGTTGAGACTAATGGAAAACTCCTTACCCAGATCCAGGTGAAAAGTATTGATCAGAAGATCAATGTTCGGAGCCTCCTGACTGATGAGCAGAAGATCATTTATGATGCACACAGTGAAAAAATGAGTGAGCGGAGAGCTATTGCTCAATACTACAGGCACAGAAGAACCCCAGAAAGAAATAGATTTTAGGTTTCGGCCGGAGTTTCCCGCAGAATCCCGGATTAGGGTTAGCTAGGTGATTCAGCAGGATGATGTAATAGCTCCGGACAATTAGCTTGGTTTTAAAACCTGTCAGGCAAAGCCCTGGCAGGTTTTTTTATTGGTAAACTTCATCGAGGAATTTCAGGACGCCTTCCAGGGACTTTTCCCTTTCTTCAATAAATCCCATATGACCTGAATTTTCAAGTATCAGAACACTGGTTTTTGAAGCAAGATTGAAATGCTCTTCATAAACACTGAAGGGTATATAGTAATCTTTTTTTCCTGCGATGATCATTACAGGCTCAACGGAATTCTTCACCACATCCCGGCGATCAGGCCGGGCCTTCATGCCGGCAAGGGCACTTATGATCCCTTTATCCGCCGTCTTCAATGCTATGTCCCTGGCCCATCCCATCTGCTTCTGGAATGAATCATGATTATCATTTGCAAAAGCATTTGATATATTCATTTTGATAAACTGACTCTTTTTCCCTTCTTTGACCAGCAGAGCTTCCTTGTCCCGCTTCAGTTTCTTCTCCTCCGGGTCAGGCAGGGCATGGGAATGGAACAGGCAGAATCCGACGATTATCTCAGGGAAGATATCTGCCAGAGCCAGGGTAGCATACCCACCCATTGAATGGCCGATGATCACAGCACGACCAATTGATAAATGATCCAGAACTGCCTTCACAGAATCTGCCATTACGGCCATTGTATTCATGGAACTGTATATCCCTGATTGGCCATGCCCGGGCAGATCAACGCTGATCACCCGGTAATTTTTGGCAAGTTTTTCTGCGAACACATTCCAGATCTCAAGAGATTCCAGGTAACCATGTATCAACACTACCGGATCTCCTTTGCCAAGATCGCTGTATCTCAGGTTGGCATCATGATAGCTGAGGGAACTTATCATAAAATTTCAGTTTCTTTTTCCTTAATGGATAGTTGAAGATAAATAAAAAATGATTCACCTATGCATCAAATCTTCAATTTCCTCGGAATCAATGATTACATCTTCCATTAAATCTACGTTGCCAGCCTCTGTAACCATGATATCATTTTCCAGTCTGATGCCCGTTTTTTCAGCAGGAATATAAATCCCCGGCTCACAGGTCAGCACCATTCCGGGCTTGAGCATTTCCTGTTTGCTCCCCACATCATGAACGTCGTGCCCATAAAATGTGAAACACCATGCATAAGATATTTCATATGTAATGGTTCCTCTTTAGGTTGTTTCTGGATGTCCCTTGTGCTGTACAATCCAAGCCTGACATGTTCCTCTTCCCAGAGTTTACCAACTTCTTTATTGATTT
>JAZGGT010000506.1:0-2354 GCA_036480555.1 Bacteroidales bacterium
CCTTTGTCAATTCCATCATACTGGTAGCGATTTGTATTTTCCTGATCTGGGAAGCAATTGAGCGTTTTCAGAACCCTGCACCCATCAAAGGAGTAATCATGTTTTCAGTGGCAACAGTCGGACTCCTGGCCAACCTGGTCGCCGTGATCCTCTTGCGATCCGATTCAAAAAAGAATATCAATATACGGGCAGCCTACCTTCACCTGATGGGAGACACCCTTTCTTCCATTGTGGTCATCCTGGGAGGTATTTTGATCTGGCAGTTTGAAATCTACTGGATAGATCCCCTGATCACCATGCTGATCAGCCTTTATATCATGAAGGAAACTTACCTGCTGCTGAAGGATTCTTTCAATATCCTGATGCAGTCCTCCCCCAAAGAGCTCAACCTGGATGACATAAAATTGGAAGTGGAACAGCTGGATGGAGTGAAAAATATTCATCATGTACATGCATGGAGCCTAAACGACCTGCAGGTACATTTCGAGGGACATATCGACCTGAACGAGGATATGCCCGTAAGCAAAACAGATGAACTAAAGAACAGGATCCGCGCCCTTCTGCACCATAAATTTCATATAGACCATACCACACTTGAGGTGGAATTCGGATGCTGCCATGATGATGAGCTGATTAACGAGAGATAGCAACCGCGGGCATGATAGATTATATTGGACAATTTTTGTTGGCACTGGCCGACCTTACCATGGAGATGGCACCCTACCTTCTCCTGGGATTCCTGTTTGCAGGGATCCTCTATGTTTGGTTCCCGAAAAAAAAGGTTTATAAATACCTGGGAAAACCAAACTCAGCTTCCGTGATCAATGCCGCGCTGATAGGAATCCCCCTTCCCCTTTGTTCCTGCGGGGTGATCCCAACGGGTATTTCCTTTTATAATAGCGGGGCCTCTAAAGGATCCTCGGTTTCATTTCTGATCTCCACCCCCCAGACGGGAGTGGACAGCATCATGGTCACCTATTCACTGCTGGGTTTGCCCATGGCTATAATAAAACCATTTATCGCCCTGTTTACAGGGTTTTTGGGAGGATTTTTAACCAACAAGTTTGACCGGAACGGCCGCAAAAATGAAAAAGCAAAGCAAAATAATGTGGACAATAATGACAAGGCGGACCGCTCCCTCCCGGGAATGCTCCGGTATGCTTTCGTGGAATTCCTCGAAGACATTGCAAAATGGTTGCTGATTGGTCTTATGCTGGCGGCATTGATCGAAGTGCTGGTCCCGGAAAGTTTTTTTACTGCATACCTGGGAAATGAATACATGGAAATGCTCGTAATCATGGTAGCTGCCATACCGCTCTATGGTTGCGCCACGGGTTCGGTGCCTATTGCTGCGATTCTTATGCTCAAGGGACTCTCACCCGGAGCTGCTATTGTTTTCCTGATGGCTGGACCGGCAACTAATGTGGCAACAATGACGGTGATTGGGAATGTATTCGGCAGGCGGACCCTTATCTTGTACCTGGCCTCCATTGTGATTGGGGCCTATTTCTTTGGGACCATCGTGAATGAATTCTTGCCGCGTGAATGGTTCCTCAATCCCATAGCCAATATCCACGGAGGAGAACATGCTCACGAATTTCTGCCCCAGTGGCTCAAAATAGGATCCAGTATCCTGCTGGCAGGATTGATAGCCTATGCATTGTATAATAAATATTTATCACATTATTTCAGGAAGAAAACGAAAGAAGCGGAAATAATAATTCACCCGACAATGAAAAATATGGAAATAGTTGTAAAGGGAATGACTTGCAATCATTGCAAGACCACCGTTGAAAGCAATGTTGCTGCCCTCGAAGGGATAGAGCATGCCGAAGCAAATCTATTCACTGAAAAAGTCACCATAAGCGGGGAAAATATTGACCTGGAAAAGGTCAGGGAAAAAGTTGAAAGTCTTGGATATAAATTCGAAGGTTTGGCGGAGTAATTTGTATCCGGATTTTATATCTTTGAATCCCTGAAAACATCATCAGCAATAATAACTAAACAGAATAGATATGTATAAAGTAGTTTTATTACGTCATGGCGAAAGCACCTGGAACAAAGAAAACCGCTTTACGGGATGGACCGATGTCGACCTCAATGAAAAAGGTATTGAAGAAGCCAAGGCATCTGGAAAGATACTCAAAGAGGAAGGGTTTGATTTTGATATTGCCTTTACCTCAGTATTGAAAAGAGCACTGCGTACACTATGGCTATGTTTGGAGGGAATGGACCGTCTCTGGATTCACATCGAAAAGAACTGGCGCCTGAACGAGAGGCATTATGGAGCCCTTCAGGGACTGAACAAGGCCGAAACTGCTGAAAAGCATGGAGAGCAACAGGTGCTTATCTGG
>JAZGGT010000507.1:0-12914 GCA_036480555.1 Bacteroidales bacterium
TCATAGGTCCGCTGTTCAGGCAGGGCCCATCCTGCACCTTCCCTGTACCCCTCTGCCCACCAGCCATCCAATACGCTCAAATGAAGGCTTCCGTTCATGATGGCTTTTTCCCCGCTGGTGCCTGATGCCTCAAGTGGCCTGGTGGGTGTATTAAGCCATATATCTACTCCCTGCACAAGCTTTTGTGCCAGGCTAATATCATAATTTTGGAGGAACAGTATCCTGCCTATGAATTCGGGCCGTTTTGATGTCTCAACGATAAATTTTATCAAATCCTGGCCGGCTTTGTCATTGGGATGTGCTTTTCCTGCAAAAATGAATTGTACCGGCATTTCCGGATCATTTATAATCCTGGCCAGCCGCTCCGGGTCACGGAACAGAAGATTGGCCCGCTTATAGGTGGCAAATCTCCTGGCAAAACCTATGGTGAGTACCTCACTGCTCAGGCGTTCCTCAACCTCCATGATGATCCTGGGATCTTCCAGTCTTTTGACAGCAGCCCTCTTAATCCTGGTCTTGATATGCAGTATCATCTTATCCCTCAGGCTGTTGCGAAGATCCCATATTTCCTTGTCATCCACGTCGTAGATTTTTTGCCACCGATTCAGATCAGATTGATTTTCCAGAAAATCATCTCCAAAATACTTCCTGTACAGATCACTCCATTCCGGGGCAGTCCACGTAGGAAAATGGACACCGTTAGTGACATATCCTATATGCAGTTCATCCGGGTTATAACCTTTCCAGAGATCCTTGAACATATGCTGGGTCACTTTCCCGTGCAAACGGCTTACTCCATTGACTTCCTGGGACAGGTTAATTGCCAGGTAACTCATGGAGAACTTTTCATGGTTGTCTTCCGGATGCAACCGTCCGAGCCCAATGAACTGCTCCCAGGAAATGTTCAGCCGGTCAGGGTAATGGGACATATACATTCGTACCAGTCCTTCATCAAAACTATCATGTCCCGCAGGAACCGGGGTATGTGTGGTGTAGAGTGTTGAGGTCCTGACCAGTTCCAGCGCTTCAGGGTAAGAACGATTTTCCTCACTGATCAATGTACGAAGGCGTTCCAGCCCGATAAATGCGGCATGCCCTTCGTTGCAATGGTAAAGATCCGGTTCAATTCCCAGGGTCTGCAGCAGGCGTATCCCTCCCACTCCCAGCAGCAATTCCTGCTTGAACCTGTTTTCAAGATCTCCTCCATAAAGATGGTGGGTTACACTCCTGTCCTGTTCAATATTCTCCTCAAAATCTGTATCCATCAGGTATAATTCAACCCGGCCCACATCTATCCGCCAGATCCTTGCTTTCATGGTCCGACCAGGCATTTGTATACTTATGGTTTTCCAGTTGCCCTGCTCATCCCTGACCTGCCGGGCAGGTATCCGGGAGAAATCCTGCGGTGTATTGGCTGAAATCTGTTCCCCGCTTGCGGAGACGATCTGGGTAAAATAACCATACCGGTATAGCAATCCCACGCCAACAAGATTCCGGTTATAGTCACTCGCCTCTTTTAAATAATCACCTGCCAGTAGTCCGAGTCCCCCGGAATAAGTCTTCAGCGAATCATGGATGCCATATTCCATGCTGAAATACGCAATTGCAGGTCCCACAGCCTCCTTTTTCAGCTCTGTATATACCTTGCATTTTTTATGGATCCTGTTCATTTCCCGGATAAATTCCTTATCGTCCTCAAGCTCCTTGAACCGGCTCAGGGGCAAACTCCTTGCTGCCAGGATGGGATTATGGTTTGCTTCCTCCCAAAGATCCGGATCTATAGACTGGAAAAATGCTGTTGCTTCCTCGTCCCATGACCAGTACAGATTCATCGCTATATCTTCAAGGGGACTGAGTTTTTCAGGGATATTTTCCCGGACCTCAAACTTCTTCCAGTCAGGCTGTTCTGCCGTAATTTTCTCACTGATATATTCGGGCCTTTCCTTGTCGAAAAACAGGTTTGTGCGCCGCCTTGCCTTATCAAGTGCAATACCATATGCCTGCCAGTAATACTCCACCAGGTTTTCCCAGAGGGCAATTCTGGATATTTCCCACGCCTCTTTCCTGGCATTTTCATAAGCCGCCTTTCCGAGTCCAGCGGTGGAAATAATGGCTTTTGCTATCCCATCAACAGTTTCCGAGTAATTATCATCATCCCTTTCGACAACGGCTATCCCCTGCTTTACTTCCCCGTATTCCTCCTTCACCCACAAGCCAAACCCGGCCAGGGTAGTAGTTACGCTGGGTATGCTAAAAGCCAGGCTCTCCAGAGGGGTATACCCCCAGGGTTCATAATAGGAAGCAAATACCGTCAGGTCAAATCCGATCAGCAGATCATAGTACGGAAGGTTGAATATCCCGTCATTCCCATGCAAATAAGAAGGTACAAACACAATTTTGACCCTGTTGCCATCCTTATTTGCCAGATTATTTTCCCTGATCTTGTTCAGGATGGGATCCCATTCCGGATCGTGAAGATGATGCGTCAGGCAGCAGATCTCCCGGGGATCCAGTGGTTTCTTTTCTTTCATTGCATCCACCAGCTCTTTTCGGGGACCATAATGATGGGCCGGGATCAAAATGAAAACAACAATATCCCGGTTTACCTTATCGGAATGATTTACTTTGGAAAGTGCATCTATGAATACATCCAATCCCTTGTTCCGGTATTCATACCTGCCGCTGGTGGCAATTAAAAGTGCATCCTGCACTATGGTTTGATGGCTTACAAGTCCGGCTACCTCCATCAGTAAATTCCTGGCCTTCTCTCTTTTCATTTTAAACTCAGCCTCTTCGGGAACGAATGAATCCTCAAATCCATTCGGTGTGACAACGCTTACTTCTTTCTTCAGGAACTGAGTACACTCCCTCGATGTTAACTTGCTGACGGTGGTAAATGCATCTGCCTTTGCTGCAGCGAGTTTTTCGAGGGATTGCTTCGACACAACATTGAAATCATTGGATTTATCATCCCCGTCATACTCTTCAAGTCTTCCATAGAGAGGGAGCTGGTTCCCGGCAATGGATCTCCCGATGACGGTGGCATGTGTAGTAAAAGTAGTGGCAATCTGGGGACGTAGTTCATTAAGGTACAGAACACCCGCCCCGGTCATCCATTCATGGAACTGGGCAACCACGCGCGTCCGGGTATTGAGATAGAACCCGGTATAGCTTTCAATGACCTTGCCGGCCGCATATCCAAAAAGACATGGTTCTATGTAATCCCACTGGCCCGATATGGAATCCAGATGAAAGCTCTCCCAGAGTTTACTGAAAATCTCATCCTTCATTCCCATGAAAGTGGTAAAGTCAAGGATGATGGCGATGGGCCTGCCGGCAATTTTCCACCTGCCAACCTTAATCCTCAGACCCTCCCCCAGGGCATGCTGTTTCCATGCATGGAAGAGAATTTTATCCTCCTCAAATTCAGGATTATCTCCTGAATCCCTCCATACATCCGGACCGATCAGGATATGTCTGTCCTGTAGTTCAGCCTGCAGTGATTTTGCCTTGGTTGATATTACTGTATGTATGCCCCCGACTTTATTACAAACCTCCCAGCTTACCTCAAACAGATAGTCCGGAGTCAGATATTTCTTTGCCATATTATTTCAAATGATAGATTAAATGATGAGAATTTTATCAGGATCCTGATTTATTGCTAAGCTTTCCGCTTCCTGGTTTTTGTCCCAATTGTAGATTTACCGCTCCCCGGATCTGCTTTTTTCGTGCTCTTCGCCGTAATTTTGGCTGCCGTCTTTTTAGCAGGTGTCTTTCTGGCAGTCGTTTCCACGGCGGATGGTTTCTTTGTGGCTGATGGTTTCTTTACGGCTGGTTTTTTAGCAGCTGCAGCAGTCGTGGTTTTCTTTGTGGTACTTTGCTCCTGGCCGGATATTAATAATTGTTTATTCAGCTCATAAATCTCTTCTTCATACCTGCTGATTATGTTTTCCTTTTCCTCTATGATCCCTGTCAGGTTTGAGATCTCCTGTTCCACGCCAGTCTGGGGAACAGCTGCATTCACACGCAGGGTAAAATCACTGAGTATATTCATGTAGTTAATGAATGCATCATAGGGTGTATCATAAGGATTGAAATAGGAATGGACCGCACCATCCGAGAAGAACTTTGTGCACATATAGTAGAAGTGGTCACTGACCTGGAGATAATCCCAGTCCTTTTTTAGTACCGGATCCTCAACTTTTTTCAGTTTATCCCCCAGGTCATAGAGCCTGTTAAATGCTTCTTCCTGCAATTCATTACCCAGCCAGGCAGTCAGGTCCCTTTCTTCATCTGCCCAGGAGATGGGATGGGGGACCTGCACTGCAGAGATGACCTGCAGGTTACTGGCCACCTCTGATGGTGTACTGAAAGTAAAATCTGAGTTTGCAAATACAGTCTCAGGCAAAGCTTTCAGGAACTCAAAGATGCCGGTTTCCTCCCACTGATGTTCACCGAAAGTTTCGTAATCCATGAATAGATTAACTGTTTCTTCATCCTTTCCGGTCAGATTTAACCAGGATACGTATTTTTCTGCCGTCAAGGGATATTCCTCCCATCCCTTATTGGAAAAGCGGAAGGCAATATCATCACTCAGCTTGAAATTCTTAAGCAGCAGCTTTAATTTGGGATTAATTGCGTTGCAATACAGGTAATTCGGGCTCTTCCAGCCAAGAATATGTTTTGCACCTTCTGTCAGCATGGCCTTGTAGCCCATGCGCGACACCATGGCACCAATTTCATCGGAGTATATAAGTTCTGTATTTCTGAAAACTGTCGGGGTCTGTCCAAAATGCTTCTCAATTTTTCCAACATGTTCTGCCACCTGGGATCTGAATTCATCTTCATCCTTCAGTGCCACCAATGAATGGGCATTGGTCTCTGCAAGGAATTCCACACAACCAGTTTCTGCCAGTTTCCTGAAACTTTCCAAAACTTCCGGAGCATATAATTCCATTTGATCAATCGCAATACCTGAAATAGACATGGCAATTTTAAACTTCCCGTCAAATTTCCGGATCAGGTCAAGTAATATCTTGTTGGCCGGGAGGTAACATTTATCCGCCACCTTCCTGAGGATACTTTCATTGGAATAATCGTCATAATAATAATGTTCATTACCGATATCAAAAAAACGGTACCTCCTGAAACGGAAGGGTTGATGAACCTGGAAATACAGACAAATTGTTCTCATTATATCATGATTAATTTTTTACACTAGGGTGGTATAAACTTCCCTTACCTTCCTGGCCGAATTTTCCCATTTCAGATTTTCCACTTCTTCTTTCCCATATTTCTTGAAGGTCCTGGATAAAGCTTCATAATTCAGAATTCCATAGATGGCATCCGCCATGGCATCTATATCCCAGAAATCGACCTTAATGGCATGTTTCAGGATCTCAGCAACTCCTGACTGATGGGATATTATGACAGGAACATTTGACTGCATAGCTTCCAGCGGGGAAATCCCAAAAGGTTCAGAGACCGAAGGCATTACGTAAACGTCAGTCAGGGAGAACATCCTGTATACATCATCTCCCCTCAGGAATCCTGTGAAATGAAATTTATCCATGATCCGAAGGGAGGTCGCATGCCAGATCATCTTGATCATCATATCGCCACTGCCTGCCATCACGAAACGGACATTGTCCATTTTCTGCAGGACTTTTTTGGCCACCTCAATGAAGTATTCAGGTCCCTTTTGGATGGTTATCCTGCCCAGGAAAGTGACGATCTTCTCGTCGAAACCCTTCTTTACAATGATATTCTCCTGCTGAACCACAGGATCTACCGCATTATACACTGTCACAACCTTATCGGCAGCTATCCCGTAATTATGGATCACGGTATTCCGGGTCAGATTGCTGACGGTAATAACCTTATCGGCAGCTTCCATGCCCCTTTTTTCCATCTCATAAACCCCTGGATTCACATTCCCGCCACTCCGGTCAAAATCAGTCGCATGAACATGTACCACCAGTGGCTTGCCGGATACCTGTTTGGCCGCCATCCCGGCCGGGTAGGTAAGCCAGTCATGTGAATGGATGACATCAAAATCCTGGGCAGCTGCAATGTCAGTTGCTACAGCTGCATAATTGGCAATCTCCTGGTATAAATTGGCACCATATCCTCCTGTGAACTCTAACTTACCGCTGAAACGCACATGAACAAACTGCTTCTTTCCGCTTTTATCCTGCTCCAGCAGCTTAAAATATTCCTCCGGATCGGTATAAGGAATAATGTTGGAATTAACCTCCATGAACCTGATCTTTTCCATAAGATCCTGGTAATGGATGTTTTGTTCACTGAGTACTACGTCGTTTGCACCGATCAGACGTAGTTTGGACTGATCCTCATCACCAAATGCTTTCGGTACTACGAACAGGATGTCCATATCATCAAAATATGATAATCCTTTGGTCAGGCCATAACAGGCTGTGCCAAGGCCACCAGATATGTGGGGAGGAAATTCCCAACCGAACATTAATACTCTCATACACTGGAGGGTTTATGCATTTTCTGTACTGTAATTCTTGATCATCCTCCTTATGCGTAACAGGGCAGCGACACTCCAGGCCTGGGAGATGGCACCCTTTCCTTTATGTGGAGGATCCCCGTCATAGATTTCAGAGACAGATCCAATCCCATTCACATTCATATCTTCTTCAAATCCATAATACAATTTTTTTACGAGGGATAAGCCGGTTGTTTTGTGGATCTTCAGGTAGGTGGAACAGAAATGTTCCAGCAACCATGGCCAGACCGTTCCCTGATGATAAGCCTCATCCCTGATCTCCTGTTTTCCCTCATAAATTCCCTTATATTGAGGATTTTTTGGTGAAAGGGTCCGTAATCCTTTGGGGGTCAACAATTCTCCCTCGACAACATCAAGTATTGATTTTTTCATCTCTGTACTGAGCGGGGAATGATCCATGGCAGCAGCAATGATCTGATTTGGCCTGACGGAAATATCCTGTACCCCGTTTTTCACGCAATCAGCCAGGTAGCCACCTTCCTCATACCAGAATACAGGGACAAATGATTCTTCGATCATTGCGGGTATATCCCTCCATTCATCAATGAATTTCTTTTCCCCTGCTTTTTCGGCCAGTTCCAGGGCAAAACGAATACTGTTATACCAGAGTGCCGATATCTCCACCGGGTTTCCGTCCCGCTGGGTAACAGGACTGTCATATACCACCGCATCCATCCAGGTGAGTGCTTTAAATTCCTCGCCGGCATGGATCAGGCCATTCTCCTGCATATGGATATTGAAAATAGTGCCTGCCCTGAAATGGTGGAGGATATGCTTGATATGCTTCCCGTATCTTTTCCACAGGCCATACGCTGGATCATAATTGTGAAATTGCTGTATTGCCCAGATGAACCAGAGGGGCGCATCGACTGAATTAAATGCTGGATCATCATCGGTACCCATATTTGGGAATAATCCATTTTTTAATCTTTTCACCATGGTATCGGCCACAGATATGAAAGATTCCCGATCACGGATTGCGATGGTCAGTCCGGGTAAGGCTATAAAGGTGTCACGTCCCCATGTGCCGAACCATGGAAATCCTGCAACAATCTCCGTTTTACGATCTTTTCTTACAATGAATTGCTGAGCAGAATTTACCAGGCTATTATAGAAACTTGTGCGTGGGATTCGCTTGGACAACTCATTGGTGTACTTCCTCTTGAGAGCTGCTGTGGCCGCTTCCCTGGTGCTTGCCGAAAAGATGATGGTCTCGCCTTCCTTCATTCCCAGTTCAAAATAGCCAGGCACGAACAGGTCTTCCTTGTATGCATATCCCCTTTCCATTTCCTGCAGGTATTCGATGTTATAATACCAATCCGGAACGTGCACATATTCAGGCTTCTTTGAGAATTGCATGTACAGACTCGGAAATCCCTCGTACAGCTTTGAGACGACACCATTGGCTGTCTTTCTTACTTTCGTATTGGCATAGAGGTTTGACTTACTCAGGGTGTGTGCATTCCTGAAGGCCAGGAAGGGACGGAATCTCATCCTGATCGGCCCCTGGCTCTCCACCAGCTGATATTTCATAAGGATCTGCTGTTCCCTCTCCACCAGGAGACTTGTCCTGACCAGTACCACACTCCCAACACGGTATGTAGTGCGGGCAATGGTTTCCGCTTCGAAATCCCGGACATATTTATGCCCTTTCGGCACAAAATTATCCCCTTCATATTTATGGATCCCCAGGTTAAACTCCTGATCTTTCTCAACAATGGTTGCATCCAGTGAGGATAGCAAAACATGTTTTTCCCCTTTGAACTGTTCCAGGGGACAAACCAGCAGGCCATGGTATTTCCTGGTATTGCATCCTACAATGGTCATACTGGCGTATGATCCGGCCCGGTTTGACCGGATGATTTCCCGGTTCAGGGAATACTCCAGGTTGATCAGCTGGCCTTTATCAAATTTTATATAGCTCATTGTTTTTAAATGATTCTACAAAGCCCTATTATTCAACAAGTTAATAAATTGCTTGCGGACTATCAAAAAAAGTTAACAAATATCTGAAATTCATATTAATATAACAATGCCCTGACAGCCTTTTTAATTATTTTTTCGTTAATTTTTTTTCATGATGTGGATTGAGAAAATATGTATCTTCGCAGGATTAGTGAAAAAGGCAATATCATACGAGGCGGTAATCGGCCTGGAAGTCCATGCCCAGTTGAGTACAGAGAGTAAGTTGTTTTGTTCTGACCCCAACCAGTTCGGCGCTGAACCCAATCAACATACATCGGTCATTTCGCTTGGACATCCGGGGAGTCTTCCCAGGCTCAATGGAAAGGTAGTTGAATATGCCATCAGGCTTGGATTAGCCACCCGGTCTAAGATCGCTCCATCCCTGGCCTTTGCCCGTAAGAATTACTTTTATACCGACCTGCCCAAAGGATACCAGATCTCCCAGCATGAGGCTCCCATTTGCGAGGGCGGGTATATCCATATCCGTGTGCCTTCCGGAAATAAAAAGATCCGTTTGATCCGTATCCATATTGAAGAAGATGCCGGGAAAAGCCTTCATGACCAGCAACCCGATGCCAGCCTGATAGACCTTAACCGGGCGGGGGTCCCCTTGCTTGAAATCGTATCTGAACCTGATCTTCGCAGTGGGGAGGAAGCTCAGTCATACCTTGGAGAGATCCGAAGGATGGTCCGGTTCCTGGACATCTGTGATGGTAATATGGAGGAAGGCAGCCTTAGATGTGATGCCAATGTATCGATCAGAAAAAAAAGCGAAACTAAACTGGGTACCCGCACAGAGATCAAAAACCTTAACAGTATGTCGAATGTCAGGAAGGCAATCGAATATGAAATAAAAAGACAGACAGCAATACTCGATGAGGGAGGGAAGGTGGTCCAGCAAACCGTCAGTTATGATGACCAGAAAAATCTTACGTTCCCACTGCGAAGCAAGGAAGAGGCAGAAGATTACCGGTATTTCCCGGAACCGGATTTAAATCCCATTGTCATTGACCAAAAATTGGTATCAGAGATCCTGTCGGGCTTGCCAGCACTTCCACAGGAGCTTTTCTTACGATATACCACTGAATATCATTTATCAGAACAGGATGCTGGTGTCCTGGTTGAATCACCGGTGCAGGCAAGGTATTTTGAAGCACTTGCTGATCAGACAGGAGAGCCAAAGACGGCTGCCAACTGGGTACTGGGACCGGTTAAATCATGGTTGAATGAAAATCATACCCGGATGGATGATTTCCCCCTGTCACCTGAAAAACTGGCATCCCTGCTAACCCTGGCCACTGAGGGCAAAGTCAGCTATACAGCCGCCCGGCAGAAGATATTCCCTGAACTGATCCGGCAGCCGGATGCTAATCCCAGGGCACTGGCAAAACAGCTGGACCTCATACAGGAATCAGGCACGGAGGCCATAATGAAACATGTCCATGCAGCGTTAGATAAATATCCTGAAAAAATCAGGGAATATCACAATGGAAAGAAAGGCCTGGTCGGATTATTTATGGGAGAAGTCATGAAATCCACCGGAGGCAAGGCAGATCCTTCACTGTCAAACAGAATGATCATGCAAGAATTGGATAAACGTAAAGAAGATGAATAAAAACTTTTGGCTAACAGGTATTCTTGTCCTTCTACTATCCTGCAATGGTGAAAAAAGTACATTCAAAATCTCCGGTAACCTGGATAAGGGGGAAGGAATGATGATTTATCTCAAGGAGATGACCAGCAAGGAGATGATCCCTGTCGATTCCACCCTGATAAATGATGCTGGTGGCTTCGAACTGAATGGCACCTCCCCGGAAAACAGGTTCTATGCAATTCATACCCAGCCGGAGAGTTTTATTTATATCCTGGCCGGTAAAGGTGATAAGATCAACATTGAGGGAGATGCCCAGGCATTGACCAGTACATACACTGTGGCCGGTTCAGAAGATTCCAGGCTGATCCGGGAGCTGACGGGTGAGCAGAACAAGGTACTGGCCCGGATATATCAGCTGAACAGAATATTTACAGACAGTGTGCATAGTCCGGATTTCATGGAGATTAAAGTGGGACTTGATTCTGTATACGATGGTATCCTTGAGGCATATAGAGAGTATACATTCGCATTCATCGAAGACAACCTGCATTCACAGGCCAGCCTGATGGCCCTGTACCAGCAGATCGGTCCCAGACATTACGTACTTGACCCTGAAAAAGATTTTAAATATTTTTCCATGGTCGACTCATCCATGGGTATATTGTATCCCGGATCTGATGCTGTCCAGGATCTTCACAAGCAGGTAGATGAACTAAAACAGAAACAGCTGATTGAATCAATGTCCGCTGCCCGGCTCGAGACAGGATCATTGGTCCCGGAGATTGCCCTGCCCAATCCGGATGGCGATACCATCCTTCTCTCATCCCTCAGGGGCAGTTATGTTTTATTGGATTTCTGGGCTTCCTGGTGTCCACCCTGCCGCAAGGAAAATCCCAACCTGGTTAAGGTCTATAAGAAATACCATGATGAAGGATTCGAAATATACCAGGTTTCACTGGATAAGACCCGGGATGCCTGGTTGCTCGGCATTAAGGAAGACGAGCTTTATTGGATCCATGTCAGCGATCTGAGATTCTGGAATTCCATTGTCGTCCCTGTATATAATATCCAGGGCATTCCAATGAGTTACCTGCTTGACAGGAGAGGAAGGATCATTGCTCAGAATCTGCGCGGCGACATGTTAGAACAAGAACTGAAACAAATATTTAATCCCTGATAAATGAGAAAATTCTCCTGGCTATTGCCGCTTTTATTGCTACTGTCCTGTTCCCGGGGCGAAAAGGTTGAGATCACCGGCTTTATCGAAAACGCTGACAAAGGCATGATCTATCTTGATGAACAGGGAATTAGTGAGATCCGTCAGATTGATTCCGTCAGGCTGAAAAAGGATGGCAGCTTCAGACTGAAGGACAGAATTGAAAACCCGACTTTCTACAATCTGCATACAGGTAACCAGCAGATCATTCCCCTGCTGCTCACACCGGGTACCTCAGCGGAAATCCATGCTGATATACAGGATTTTATTAATGGTTATGAGATTTATGGTTCGAAGGAATCACTATACCTTCTGGAAATGAACAGAACACTCGCCGTGACAAAGCGCCAGATAGATTCCATTCGAAAGGTCCTGCAGGAGAATCCTGATGCGGGTGAAGAATTTACCCGGGAGATGGCAGCATCTTATGATGAAATAATACAAGGTCAGCGACGATACAGCATCCAGTTCATCCTGGAGCACATTTCCTCCATGGCATCCATTTATACACTTTATCAGAAAATTGACGATAATAACTTTGTTCTCAACGAGAACCGGGATATCCAGCTGGTCAAAATTACCAGCGAGTCTCTCGATACGATCTGGCCAGGCTCCGAGCATGTACAGGCACTGAAAAGGGATGCTGCCAACCTGGAAGAAAACCTCTATAGCCAGCGGTGGCGGCAAGTGGTAGAAAATGTTGAGTCTACGTTTCCGGAAATCAGGCTGCCTGACCCCAATGGCGATACCATAGCCCTGTCTTCCCTTAAAGGAAAAGTAATCTTACTTTCTTTCTGGGCATCCTGGGACCCGGCAAGCGTATCTCATAATATACCACTGAAAGGGATTTATAGCACTTATCATTCCAGGGGACTTGAAATTTACCAGGTTTCCTTTGACAATGAACGGGAAGCATGGGTTAATGCCATACAGTTCGACGAACTTCCCTGGGTCAATGTGAGTGAATTAAGTTATCCGGAATCAAGTGTGGCACATATTTATAATCTTGAGGAACTGCCGGTTGTCTTTCTGATTGACAGGAAGGGCGAGATCGTAGGAAAGAACTTCAACCGGATAGACCTGGATCGAAATATACAGAGACTGTTGAACGAACCATCCTAGGCCTTGGCAACACAAAAGAAAATATTTTTTATCTCCGACCTCCACCTTGGCATGTACCCGCAGAAGGAAAGCATGGAAAGGGAAAAATTGGTCGTTAAGTGGCTCGATGAGGTATATGGCGAAGCATCGGAGATTTACCTTCTGGGGGATATTTTTGATTACTGGTTTGAGTATAAAAAAGTTGTGCCGCGCGGATTTACCCGTTTCCTTGGTAAGATTGCCGAGATCACAGATGCAGGCGTTACTGTCAATCTATTTACAGGCAATCATGACGTCTGGGTTTTTGACTATCTGCCACGGGAAGTTGGCGTAAATGTTTACAGGGATCCCATTACCAGGGAATATGGCGGTATGAAATTCCTGATTGCCCATGGTGATGGACTGGGACCCGGACAAATGGGATATAAAATCCTGAAAGGCATGTTTACCAGTAAGATAATGCAATGGATGTTTGCCCGGCTCCATCCAAACTTTGCCACCGG
>JAZGGT010000508.1:0-3231 GCA_036480555.1 Bacteroidales bacterium
GTGGCCATCGTTTCCTGTGACCTGATTGAAATTTCAGCTGAACTGGCAGCCGATATCAGGCTACTGGTTGCAGAGTCAACCGGTATTCCTGCCGGTCATATCATGATCAGCGCTACCCATTCTCATACCGGTCCCGTTATCCTTTCTCCTGCCAATATGTACGCCACGGATGGGAGCATGGGAGATTCACTCAGGGCTTACATGAAAACATTGCCCGGTCTGGTTGCCAAGAGTATTATCCAGGCCAATGATGGGATACAGCCAGCCAAACTCTCATTCGGAAGGGGACATGAGGAAACCATCAGTTTTAACCGCCGCTTTTTCATGACAGACGGAACCGTGGGCTGGAACCCGGGAAAACTGAATCCCATGATCATTAAGCCGGCCGGACCCATAGACCCGGAGGTGGGGATCCTTTATGCAGAATCTGCAGAAGGGAAACCCTTATCCACCTATGTCAATTTTGCACTGCACCTGGATATTACAGGGGGATTGGAAATATCAGCCGATATGCCTTATACCCTGTCAGATATCCTTGGCAGCTTAAAGGGAGGAGATATGGTAACCCTCTTCGGGCAGGGTTGCTGCGGGAATATCAACCATATTAATGTGAAATCCGGGGAACCTCAGAAAGGGCATGCTGAAGCCGAGCGTATCGGTACGGTGCTGGCGGGTGAGGTGATCAAAACTTTTACCCGGCTTGAATCCCTGGAAGTTGATGTGATCCGTGCCAGGAGTGAAATAGTGGAACTCCCGCTGGCAGAATTTTCAGAAGATGAGCTTGAGCGTGCCCGCGAGATAACACAAAAATTCGGAGAAAGGAATGCGGCGCCGTTCATGGAAATGGTAAATGCTTTTAAAATTGTCGATGTCTATGGGAGAAAAGGTAAACCCATTGATGCTGAAGTCCAGGTTTTTACCCTGGGAGATGATTTTGCCATTGTCAGTTTACCGGGAGAAGTATTCGTTGAACTGGGAATGTACATCAAGGAGCGTTCACCCTATCCCAGTACCATGGTCATTGAACTGACCAATGGTTCTGTCGATTATATACCTGACAGAAAAGCCTTTGTGGAAGGAAACTACGAGCCGGTCAGTGCCAGGTGTGCACCCGGTTCAGGCGAATTACTTGTCGAAAGGGTTTTGGAGATTCTGAATGAAATGAAAAATAAAGATCATGAAATACTTTAAAAAACGAATGACAGGTATCGCACTTGTTTCTGCGGTGATTTTCTTTTCCTTCAGCACCGGATTAAAAGCCCAGAAACCTGGGACAGCCAAACATGAAGGGAAAATATGCGATGTTACATCCTTCTCCATGAACAGGATATGCAGGGAATGGGATGGACAATGGGAGGGCATTACCGTTGCATCGGATGGCAATTGTTATTTTGGTACATCTACCCATTCCAGGGGACATGGGGCCGGATTTCATATGTATAATCCGGAGACCAAGGAATATACCATGCTGGCGGAAGACATGACATTGGTATGCGGGGAAGGGGATACCGAGACCCAGCAGGGCAAAATCCACAGTCCCATTGTGGAATGTGACGGCTGGCTCTATTTTACCACCCACTTGTCCAATTACTGGCCCGAAGGCATTGAGCTTTACACTGGCGCTCATGTTATCGGTTATGAACTGGCCACGGGTAATTTTCGCGATTTTGGCATAGTTAAGCCAAGGTATTCCATATACTCTGCAATAAATGTCGACCCCGAAAGGAAAATACTATATGTATTTGTTGCGCCCTTTCATGATGAACTGATCAGGAATGGCGGTTGCTATTTGTACAGCATTGATATTGCTTCAGGTGAAAAGAAGGAACTTGGCCAGATAACAAAAGGACAGACCGGAGCATGTTTCTGGTTTTATGTGGATAATGAAGGCAATTGCTGGTTTAACCTGTGGAAATACCATCACCAATATGAGAATGATCCCGGGAATCTTTATTGCTACCGCTTCGATACCGGGAAAATAATTACTTACGAAGATGTACTCCCGAAGGGTGAACTGATTGACGGGACTCCTGTTACGGACGAGAAAAAGTTACAAAGACGGGCATGGACCTGGGCACAGGCCCTTCCTGGAAGGGAGAAATGCCTGTTTACCATGGGTAGCTCAGGGGGTGGAGATGAGCGTTTATGGATCTTTGACCCTTCAAAAAATATACTTAAAGGGAAGGCCTTCCAACCCATTGCATATATTGGCTCAACTTTCCTGGAAACTGCCCTGGGAGGAGACAGGCTCTATTTTGTCCAGTATGAATCCCTTGAGGACCAGCGAACCCAGAGCGCTGAAGCAAACAGGGAAAACGACCCGGATGAAGTAGGTTATAACGAAAACCTGCATCTCAGGAGCGTTTCCACAGTCCCGGATGGTGACCATACCATAAGCGACCACGGGAAGATCGTAGACCAGGACGGACGGGCTGCACGTATGATCAATTCACTTGCAGCTGATGACCAGGGGCGGGTTTATATGATGGGCAGCTGGTATATCAAATCCTTCAAAGAAGCTTCTTTGCAGATCCTGATTTACGATTATCCGGGCGAACGGATCTATGAGCTGGTAAAACGAGGTGAATTCTTTGCCGTGGCAGAAACTGAAGAAAAATAATTATTTTCCGCATATGAAATCAATACTGAAAAGCCTGATGGCAGTCTGCAGCCTGATCCTGCTGGCAAGCCTCACCCTTAACGGTCAGATTAAATTCAAGGATGTTACCGGAAAAGCCGGGCTCATCGAACCCCTGCGAGGCATGAAGGGTCATGGAGCTGCCTGGGGCGATGTAACCGGAAATGGTTATCCTGACTTGTTTTATGGGACTTTTTCAATTTATAGTAACACAGAATGGAATGTACGTGGTCATACAGGCGGGACTTCCCCCAATAAGCTGCTGCTGAATAACGGAGACGGAACTTTCACGGAAGTTATGGAATCCCCTATCCGTGTACATTCCTGGAATTCCGGGGCAGCATTTGCCGATTTTGATAACGATGGAGATCTTGACCTGGTCATCTCTCACCAGCATCATATAGATATACCCTACGGAAAACTCGGCAATTTCCTGTATGAAAATGACGGTAAGGGGAATTTTACCGATGTGACAGCGGAATCGAATCTTTATTATCAGGCCCCGTTTCTGGGGCGCAGTACCATGGTTTTTGATTATGATGGAGACGGCCTGCTGGATGTATTCATGCAGGAAGACTGGGTGCTGGGTGACA
>JAZGGT010000509.1:0-8292 GCA_036480555.1 Bacteroidales bacterium
AGGCAATGACACAATTGGCACAGCCTGTACAGGTACTGAGGTCAATGGCGAGTCCCCAGTGATGATGCAGATACTCCCTTTCCTGGTAAAGGCTCTCAGCATGCTCAGAGAAATGTGCATGCAGTTCGTTCCCGGCCATAGAATCTTTTTTATATTCGGATAAGCCAGCCTCCCTCACCAGGGCCCTCCCTTCCATACTGTGATGTGTCTGGGTCTGGGCCAGGGAATGTTTCTTCGCGGTTTTGGATATTTCTCCCGCTACTCCGTGATACCGGACCGTGCCATCACCGAAAGAAGTCAAATGCCAGGCATCCTCCCCCACACCTTTCCCAACGATGCCACAATTCCGCCGGCCATAGCCCAGGGCAATGCCGATGGTGCCATAGGCCTGTCCGGCCTGTACATGTACCGGAATTTCCATACTGCCCAGCCTGATCACATCTCCGTCCTGCAGGTCAAGTTCAGATGCCTGCTTCGGGGAGACAGATGCATAATTGTCCCAGCATATCCGGCTAATCGGATCCGGTAGTTCCTGCAGCCATGGATTGTTGGCCTGTCGGCCAGGTCCCATGGCAAGGCTTTCATAGAGTACTACCTCAGCTGCACCAGTTGAACCGTGGACTCCAAATTTCAATGAGGCCGGATCAAAGGGAGCTGCTGCTTGTTCCTCATCTTCAATCATTTGCCCTGTTTTGCCTTCCTGTCCGTTTTCAGCGGATACATCAGGAGCTGGCTCTCCGGCAGTAGCATCCGGTTCAAAAATGCCATCCTGCAGGGTATGGTCGAAGAAGGCTTGTGGACTGAAATGTACTGTCTGCATGGGCATGAAATGATCCGTCCAGTAAGCATTCATAAACTCATAAAAAAGGATCTCTGACCCTGACCATTTTAGCAATGTATCCTGCACCTGCCGGGTATCGAAGATGGGATTCATTACGGGCTGCATCAGGCTGTACCTGTTTTTCTTGGGTTCAGCATCATTCCAGCTTTCCAGGTAATGCATATCCGGGCATATATAATCAGCCGACTCATTTGTCTCATCCGGATTGCGGCTCATTGACACCGTAAGTCCAACTTTCTTCAGTCCAGATTCAAACTTCTCACTGTCATGCCAGGTATATACAGGGTTCACATCGTACATCAAAAGGGCATCGACTTCTCCTGCCTGCATCCTTTCAACCAGGTTTTCCATTTCACTGTCAATACCTCCGTGTGTTCTCAGGTGGGATTCAAACAATATGGTTTGGCCAATGTTGCCCAGGGATTTATTGATCTCATTAACCAGCAGCTGGATGTTTTTATCATTGGAGGCGGAAATCACCAGTGATTTGCCCTTCGCTGAAAGAAGTTCTTTTGTTACCTCAGATACATTCACCGGTGCAGGAGGTGCATCAATGCTTCTGTTCTCAATGGCTTTAAGGATCTCCTTATAGATGTTCAATAAAACAGCTGCTTCCTGTGAAGGCTTGATCTGCATTCTCCTGTCCGCGTTGCTGCCCGTAAGGCTGAGATTGGATTCGAACATGATCAGTTTGCTCATCTCCTGGTCAGGATCCCTTTTTGAGGAAAACTGCTTGGTATATTCAACAGGAGATAGCCAGGTGCTCAAAAAATCCGCACCCAGGCTCACAATCACCTCGGCCTTATCAAAACGGTAGTCAGGGATGTACTGTTTGCCAAAACTATATTCATTGGCTTCAAGCATGGCAGAAGCTGATCTTACATCGTAACGGACCCAATCGCACCCAGGATTATGCTCCCTGAAGCCAGCTATGACTGCTTCTGTAGATGGACTGTAAATGGTCGGTGTCAGCAGGACTACTTTACCCCCTCCTGCTGATATTTTTTGAAGTTTGCCCAGGATCTCGGCATCAACCGATTCCCAATCTGATGGCGCGCCGTTTTTCATGGGACCTGTAAACCTGCTGGTGTCGTACAGATCCAGCACAGATGCCTGCACCCTTGCACTCGTTCCTCCCATACTGACACCGGAAGCAGGATTTCCTTCAATCTTGATCGGGCGTCCCTCCCGGGTCTTGACAATAATACTGCAGTAATCGCTCCCATCCATAAATGTTGATGCATAATAATTCGCTTCCCCGGGGGTGATCTCGTAGGGTGCAACTACATATGGGACTGCCTTCCTGATCTTGGTCTGGCAGGAGGCCATGGCAGTAACAGCGAAGCTGAATCCGCATAACTTCAGAAAATCCCTTCTGGATGCTGAACCATCCTCCCTAAGATCCTCAAAGAGGGAGAAGGGTGATGTATCATCCTTTTCCGGTTTCACCGGAAGATTTTCTGCTTGATGTTTTGAATCAATATCTCTCCAGTATTTCTTCATTGCAATAGGATTTATTTTGCATTGGTATTTTAATAATGACACTTCCCGCACTCCCTGCCGCCAATATCAGAGACCATAACAGAGTCTATCTTGCCGGTCTGAAGGGAATCAACAAATGCGGGATAATATGCTTTGTAATATTCGTTGGAAAAATCGACGGCCGTTTTATCATGGCAATCGATACACCATCCCATGGACAGGTCTTCCGTCTGTTCAACAATATGCATATTCTCTACTTCGCCATGGCAGGTAATACAATCTACCCCTCCCACCCTTACATGTTGCATATGGTTGAAGTAGGAAAAATCAGGCAGATTATGAATGCGTATCCAGCGGATGGGAATACTGTCCTCGGCTGCCTGCCTGATTTTCCGGATCTCGAAAAATCCGGTTCGGGTACCTTCCTGGACATGCTTGTGGCAGTTCATACAGAGGCTGACAGGCGGGATCCCGGCATTTTTACCTTTCAGTACTCCGCCATGACATAGATTACAATCAATTTGATTATCAGTTGAATGGATGGCATGTGAGAATTTGATAGGCTGTACCGGGGCATAATGCTTCGAACGGTTAAAACCGACGGCATCCTGGACCATGATGACCAGGATTATTGCCCATGCGAGTGGGACAAGCATCCTTCGGACAGTCCGGGGCACTTTACGAAGGCGTTTCTTTTCAACCCTGAGAAGGATAAGAAATACAAACATCCCGACAAAAAACCACAATCTCCATTTAATGGATTTTGCCGTTGTGGCAGGAGATTTGTCCAACCCTGCAATATAAGCTATAACCTGCTTGTGCTCCTGATTCGTTAATGATACGCCCGCATGAGCTTTCTTCATGACATCACCTTCCGGTGAATCGAAATATTCCCCAATGCCTTCAGCCATATAAAGCCCGGACCTGTTTGCAAGGTCCTGGGCCGAGGGATTCCAATTCAGGGTATCGGACTCAATAAAATAATGGCAGTCAACACAGGTTTCTCCATCTGTATTCGCATTCCGCATATAAATCTTTTCGCCTGCGGATTGCAGTCCTGCGTTATCTGTGTTGTCCTGGGCTATACCCGGATTACCGGGCATTAGCCACAGCAGGAATAAGGCTGCGGTTTTCAGTATGCTTATTGAATATCTCATAGAAGTGTTAATTTGTATCATCATATCGTTAAAAATCTTTCTTCCGGGCTATCCTGACCATGGCAAAGGCCGGGATCACTATCCAGCAGACCATGCTGAAAACTGAAACCGGAATTCCCCTGGCCGTGCCGAAAAATTTCAAAAACACCGCTCCAGTATATCCCATCAGGGCGGAAATATCGAGTCCCAGCATGATCGTCACCCTTGAGAGATCAATAGGGTTCAGCAGGGTCAGGACCATGGCCAGTGAATCTGTCGGGTAATCCTTGAACATGATCAGAACAAGCAGTATCAGTCCATCATACAGAACTGCCAGGAAGAACCAGATAAAGAGTGCTATGCCGAATCCGAGAATCTTGTTTTCATGCCTCAACGCTGTCATATAGGCAATGGCTGACATACTGAAGCTCAGACAGGTCCCTGCCAACAGGATCAGCAGAAAATCCGTAAGGTGGTCCGAGAGCAGTATCCCATTCAGCAAAAATGGAATGGATACACCGGCCAGGAAGCTCAATGAAAGGGAAAGTGCGAGCCCTGTATATTGTCCCAGGATCAATGACCTTCTCCTGACGGGTTGGGCCAGCAACAATTCGGTAAATTCCCTTGAGTTATAATAATAGATCGTTCCAAAAATGATTGAAACCAGGGGTATCAGTACAATCACAATATTCATCATGCTCACGATCGATTTGGTCAGGTCTGCACTGAAATACAGGATCGCAGAGCTGACGACGATAAAAAAGACGAAATAGAAGATCGTCCAATAACTTCGTATCAGGTCGAAAAAACTGTATTTAATGAACTTTACCATTCCCGTTCTTGTTTACCAGATAGGCAATTGCATTTTCCAATGAATCCTTTCCGGATTCCTTTAATATTTTCTCTAATCCCCCTTTGAAGATGATCCTGCCTTCCATCAGAAGAATAATCCGGTCTGAAAACTCTTCCACAAGGCTCATGATATGTGTCGTGTACAAAATGATCTTCCCCTGCTTTTTCTTTTCTGAGATAAGGGTCTTGAATTTTGCCAGGGCAACCGGATCGAGGCTGATGGTCGGTTCATCGAGGATGATGATGGGCGTATCGAAGAGAAAGCCCAAAACCATATTTACCTTCTGCCTGGTTCCCCCGGAAAGATTTCCCAGTCTTTTCTTCATTTCGGGCTGCAGCTGAAAAAGATCTATCAGCGGTTTTTCATCCCCTTCCTGGTTACGGATATCCTTTATGAACCGGATCAGTTCATAAACCCTCAGGTTATCCGGAAATCTGGCGATCTGGGGCAGGTAGGATATATCCCTTCTGTATAGGTGTGTCTCTGACACCAGTGTCTCATTCACCCTGACCTCACCGCTCCTGGGAAGCACCAGGCCGATGATGGATTTCAACAGGGTGGTTTTGCCCGACCCGTTGGGTCCGAGGACGGCATAGATCCCCGGCTCCTTGATATCCAGGCTGATATCTTTCAGGATGTGATTCCTGCTATAATATTTATTCAATCCCCTGATCTCTATCATGATCGATCTTCTTCATCATTGGTTCTTCATCCAGCAGGTTATGCGGTGTGATCACCGGGGCCACCTTTTCTGCATGGTTGATCAGATCAACCAGCAGGCTCCTCATCAGAATGGTTGTCGATTGCATATTTCCTACCATATAGGAGAATAGTTTAACCGGGCGGTAGGGAACATCCGATACTCCATCCCTGTCAAGATCATATCCCGCTGTATTATCGCTCCAGAAATTCCCGTTATAATTATTGTAATTCCTGCTGCTGTTAGTGGAGACATCGAAGGTATTGTACAGAAAATTGTTTTTCCGGATGGAGTTATCCGTACAACTGCCCAGGATATTCAGGGCCCATCCGTTCCGGGTAAAATCATTATTCATAAAAGAAGTGCGGCTTACCCCTTCCCCATATATGCCTGTAGTATTGCGATGAAAACGGTTGAACCTGATCTCGCTGTCGGTGATTTCCTTCAGTAGCAGACCATATGCTGCACTTCCCCAGTTATCAATGAAATCATTATCCACCATCCGGATATATTTAGAGAACATAACTGCCACTCCGGCACCGTTGGATTCAAACCGGTTTTTCAGGTACTGGTCATTATCGGAAAACATAAAATGAAGTCCATACCTTATATTATCCACCACTGTGTTGTTTTCCACAATGCTGTTATCGACAAATTCGAGGTAGATCCCATCCCTGTGACCTTCCGCATGATTTCCAGTGATGACAATATTTTTACAATACCACAAATGAATGGCATTACCGGAATTCATTTCATGTTCGGCATGTCCCAGTATCCTGTTGTTCCTGATGATGCAATCCTGGCAACGCTCCAGGTAAATGCCGAAAAATGCATCCATCAGATGGTTTGATTCAATGATGCAATGTTTGCTCCTGATCAGGCGTATGGCAGAACGGTCTTCCACATAGCTCACCCCTACATCCTTGAGTGTCAGTCCCATGATCACCACACTATCAACCCATACCTGTATGATCTCATATTCGTTTTCTCCATCCAGGATGGGATCGTTTACGCCGATCAAAGTCAATGGCTTTCTGATTTCAATGGTGCCTTCCCTGTAGGTTCCCTGATAGATCAATATAGTATCGCCCGCTTCTGCCGATGAAACAGCCTCTGTAATAGATCCATAGGTTTTGCCGTGACCCACCTCCAGGTGCACAGCAAAACCTTTTATGCAGATCAGGATAACAGCAGTTATGATAATCAGTCTATTCAAATTCCTCTATTGCTTTTAATCGGATCGATTTAAAATTCTTGAATAATCCTTCCCAGGAATACAGTACACCGCCTTTGGTGGACTGGAACTCCTCAGCGACAGTTTGGTCAGTAAATGCCGTGAGGTAGGCTCCCATTGGACTGGGCATCTGTTCGCTGACCAGATATGTAGCTGTTCTTGCATCGATCAGATGGTTGGGATCTGTATAGGGAGTTACCAGCAGGAACATGGCTGCATCAGCAATGTCTGTATTGTATTGCAGATACTCGATAAGGCACTCAGCGGCATCGAAGGTATAGACCTTTCCCTTTTCAGTTACCAGCTCAGAACCATACCGCTGGTCCATGATGATCATCTTGCAATAATCGCAATCATCCACCCCGTATTCAATGGGTCTTTCACTCACTTGACAGGAGCTTAGAAACAAAATCATTAACAACAAAAAAAATCTTATCATCTCAATCTTGAATTGTTAAATTTTCAAATCTTCAAACTCAGGTGCATATATACATTTCTGCCGGGCCTGAGATAATTTCCCCAATCCAGATGCTCGCTATAGGCTTTATTAAAAATATTTTCCACTCCCGAGCTTATCTCCAACAGGTATTTTGAAATATTCCATGACCAGGATGCCCTGAAGTGGAATATCGCGAAGGCATCGGTGGCGGTTTCACCGAACGCGGGACTGATCCTGTGCTGGGCTGAGGAGAACTCACCTTCTGCCTGCAGGGACAATGACTTTTTCTGGTACCTGCATATGCTGATGTTTTTTAAGGGAGGGATCAGGGGCAATGGTTCTCCGTCATAGGTTCTTGCATAGGTATATTTGAAAAGGGAATAAAGGTTCACGCTCTGAACGGGGATCCACTGCATTTGCAGGCTGGTTCCATACAAGAAAGCGTGCTCAATATTCTGGTATTTTTTTAGTCCCGATGCATAGAGATTCATGGGTGGAATGTCCGGATCCAGCTGTCCAAGAATATAATCATTTACATAACTAAAGTGGTTGCGAAGGCTGGCTTTGAATGCCCGCCTGCTGTTGTAATTCAAATTCAGATTCAGGCTTTTCGGCAGTTCGGTATAACTTCTGTATATATCATATCCTAAAATGGCAAACTGTCGCCAGCCGGTTTCAGAGGTCACCCGGGAAATACTGTAATCAAGGCGGGCGTCGACGATGATCTTCAGGGATTGGGTCAGATAGCTGGTATTCCTGGCAAAAATGCCCATTACATTTCTATACATGTCAGGCCATGTTTCAGCATACATGGGAAGTTCTCCAGGATACCCGGGCTGATTCATATACATGGTCATATTCGCCCTGGCCACATCCATAGGCAAGGCAGGATAACCGACATCAAATGCATCATCCAGTAAAAAATCAATCCTGAAGATATTGTCGGGATCCGCCTCATATTTCAGAACGGAGTGCAGGTTGATCTTCCCGAACTGAGAATTGGGTACAATTTCCCCGTTCCCGTCTTTATAGGAGGAATGTTTCCGGTAAGTGACACTGGATCTGAACCCCCATTTATTGCTGTTGTACTCCAGTGCCCCATTGGCGTTGATCCCATCCGATACAGTTTCATAGCCCGTTCCTGCCTGGATGGTAATTCCCCCATCATGTCCGGTTACAGGTTCCTTGAGAAGCATGTCAAAAAAGCCACCCACGGTACTTCCCTTATGACTACCATTGGTACCGTGGGTGATCTGCAGACTTTTCAGGTTATCAGGTTCGATATAAGAGGTTACCGGATCCATCTTATCGGTGCATGCTCCGAACATTTTCATGCCATCAATGGTCAGGTTTATTTGTCCACCTGAAAAACCATGCATCTGAGGTTCCATGGCATAAGCCCCTCTCCTGATAAGGGATATTCCATCCAGCCTTGAGTTGATTTTATCAATGCAAGAAAACCTGCTTGACTGATAAAGATCAAGAACGGTCCGGTCATTCAGGGGAATCGTTTCAGAGATAGTGATCTCATCCAGCCTGATGGTATCAAATACCGTAAAGCTTTTCTGCTGGGCTAGCAAAATGCCGGCAGTACAGATAAGGTATAC
>JAZGGT010000510.1:0-2109 GCA_036480555.1 Bacteroidales bacterium
TGGTCCCCTTTAACCAATGGGCCTCCGGGCATAAACGCTATAAAGGTGATCCGGCCGACTTTACCGATATGTATGATTTTATTCATAATCATGCATTCCTTCTCGATGGTTATCGAGCCATGGCAAAGACGGGATTAATTTTGAGCAGGACTGAACTAAGTGAACGGCAGGACATCGTTGAATCTGTGTTGCAACACCTTGTGCTGGAGAATATTCCATTTCGGCTTATATATACCGGACCGAATGATTGGGATAATAAACTGGCTGAAGAAGATCTGCTTGGATTGAATGTGGTCATTACACCTTCTAATCAGGATTATCTTACCGATAAGCAATGGGAAACATTGAGTAATTTTGATGGAATGATACAATCCCTTTCAGGTAAAATCGAGTTGATGGAGATGGTTGGGCGTCCGATTACTGTCACAAATGGAAATGATAAACTGACTGTTATACCGAGGGAGAATTTTTTAGACGACGATTATCCTTATGTATGTCATCTCCTAAACAGTTTATATGATAGGGAAACTGACAGGTTGCTGCCCCAGAAAGATGTCAGGATATGGTTCGATGGGGTATTTTTCTCCAAAAACATATCCACTGCCTTATTTTACTGCCCTGAAGAGGATCCGGTTGAACTTGATATGCAGCCTTCCGAAAATGGTTTTACAATACAAATCCCCCGTGTTGCAGATTGGGGGATCGTTGCATTCACCTCAAAATCAATTGATTGATTTCATCCTTTCAAGGACCTCTTTTTTTGCATGTTCCTCCAGTACCATCTTGGGCTGAAAAAACGTTTCCTCGGAGAATCTGCCAACCTGGTCCCGGGGATTCTTGAAATAAGGCAGGTCAAAATCCCTGTGGAGATCGCAGTCAAACCTTATAAGAAAAGAATTTTGCTCCACGATCCTCCGGTAATTCGTGGGGTCGATCGGACTTACATTTACATGGCTCAGGCCCCAGGTGATGCCCTTGCCATCTCCGTTATCAAGGAAGGCATCGGGAACGTACGCCCCAGGTGCGATAGGAGGAACGGTTATCGCGGCCATAGGCCTGAAGTTGATCCCATCCTCTGCATACTGGACAGTATTTTTTTCCGGCCCGTCAATGGATACAATAGCTACAATGCCTTCTTTCCAAGGGAAAAGACAGGTTTCATGCCCGGAGTTCAGAATCGGATTAATTTCCGGTTTTATATAGGGTCCTTCAGAATTATCAGCAATGGCAACTCCTTGCGCTCTGACAAGCCACCTGGCACCCTTTGCCAGTTTTGAAGGCTGACCCTTATAGAAAAGCCATATTTTATCCTTATAAACAAGCGGATATGGATCATGTATGGCACCACCGTCCCAATCTTCCTCACCGCCAAGGGGAATAATCGGTTCAGTTCCCCTTGTCCAGGGACCATCCGGGGAATCAGCCCGGGCCATGCTTACATCACAATGGTCTCCTGTTTTACTTGAGAAAGGGCCTGTGAAAGTCTGGTAAAAAAGATAATATTTCCCCTTATATACAAGAATGTCCGTAGTAGTTGCCGCACGGTCACCGTATTGTCCCTTTGGAGTCCTGGGGACTGCTACACCCTGCTCGGTCCAGTTAAAACCTTCTTCGCTTGTAGCATAATATATATCTGCAAGGTCCCAGTCCACCGACGGAATTTCATCTGTCCCATTATCCATTCCTGCCGGACCCTGTTCGGTTTTTCGCCTGGTATACCATACATAGTATTTTCCATTATGCCTGATAATCTTGCTCGGATCCCTGCGTGAGACTTCCGGATCCTTCCCGATCCCGGAAATGTAGGAATATTTAAAGTTTGTATAAAACTCATTCTCCCTGTCGTCCTTGGTTGGCCAGTAATTATAGGCTCGTTCCATCGCCGGGCTCAAAGGACCGCCGGTTGGACTCTTAGTAATTTTATCTACATCCCCGGAGAGGTCATTTTTCAAATCACCGGACTGTTTACATTTAACCAATGCCAGGGAAATTACGATCATTAATACCAGAAAAGTACCATATCTTAATAACATTTTCATTACCCAGTATGTTTGGTTAGAATTAGTATGCAAATATCATAGCAACCAATTGACTTAACAAAACCTGTCC
>JAZGGT010000511.1:0-2779 GCA_036480555.1 Bacteroidales bacterium
GTGATACTCTGCATCCCATCTTTACAATTTACTGAAAATTTGCAGCAGCTACAATGACTATCATTGATGTTCCCAATCCAAGTACTTAGGTCACTCCTGGTAATCTTAAATATATCCTCAACAAAATCCGGGTAAAAAGTAAAATATTTAAGATTAATATACATATCATACTGACAATTAGTATCTTCTTTGATCTTTTTGTAATTTGAGAATCTCAAACGTATGCAGGACTATATTAATCGAATGAGAAAAGTATCCTTATTCCTGATCATCAGTGCTTCCATTTCAGCAAATTATGGTATAGCCCAGGAGAACGAAAGCATTGACCATGTTGTATACCTTATCGGGAATACTGCAACCAGGGAGATAAATATGTCTCATCTGGCAGGGTTGAGTGGGCATCTTTTTACAGAAAAAAATCCATTCTCAATTATACACCTTGGAGATATTCTGCAGGCAGGGAACCTTGAAGATGCCAATACAGGGTTAGATAATTTTCTTAATCTGGCAAAAAGCAACGAAAATGGTCAGATATTTTTTACACCGGGCGACCTTGACTGGGATAACTCAGGAAGGGATGGTTTAAAAATGGTCAGGAAATTAGAGAAACGGATTGAGAATCTACAGGAGGGATCCAATATATTCATGCCATCCAGGGGATGTCCGGGACCAGAAGTTGTTGATCTCTCACCTCATTTAAGACTTATCTTAATCAACACGCAATGGTGGTTACATCCCTATGATATCCCGGAGGCACCTGATGCTGATTGCAGCAATCTAACAAAAGAAGAGTTTATAGAAAGCCTGGAGGAAGCCATTGAAGAATCTGTGGGCAGGAATATCCTGATTGTAGGACATCACCCCGTTATATCTGCCGGTGTCTATGGTGGCCACATGACACTTCAAAAGCATCTATTCCCTTTTTCAGATGCGAAATCCGGTAACGGGATCCCAGTACCTTTACTGGGCAGTATTTATGCAGCCTATTGTCAGAATGTTGGAACGGTAAGAGATATGGCAAATGAAAATTACCAGGAGCTTATCGATAACATGGATGATATCCTTTCCAAGCATCCCGGATTGGTCTATGCGTCCGCACATGATTATAGCTTGCAATTAATAGAACATGAAAAGTGCTACCAGGTTGTGTCAGGCAGTATAAATGAAAATCAGCCTACAGGAAAGGAGCAGGGCGAAATATTTTCTTCTTCAGCTTATGGTTTTATTAAGATTGAATACTTTAATAGTGGTAAGATACGTATTGCCTTTTTTGAACTTGGTAAGAATGAACCGGCCGAATTGTATTCACAGGTTTTATACAGATCAGCATGTATAGATGTGACCGACAGTGACAGTACCATCCCACGGAATCGGCATTACATACCCTGCATTGAGGAAGAAGAAACCGGAGTTAACGAAAATGTGCCATTTCCCACTGAATCTGTCACCGTATCGGGAGGCACTTACCATGCAAAGGGTATGAAGAAAATGTTTCTCGGATCACTATACAGAACTACCTGGCAAACTCCTGTGAGTAGTCCCTATCTGAATCTTGATACTGTAAAAACCGGATTGACACCCTTTGCACTCGGGGGTGGGCGGCAGACTACCACATTGAAGTTCATGGCAAACGATGGAAAAGAATATGCATTCCGTTCAGTTGATAAAAACCTGGTCAATGCGCTCCCGAAGGAATACAGGAATTCAATTATTTCAGTGATGATAAAAGAGGTCACAGCGACCGAGTATCCCTATGGAGCCATCATTGTCTCATCCTTACTAGATGAAACTGATATATTACATGCCAGGCCGGAATTATATGTCCTGCCCGATCATCCCAAATTAAGAGCATTCAGAGAGCCATTTGAAGGTTTATTTGGAATGCTGGAAGACCGACCCAAAGACCCCAGGGGTAATGTCCAGGGTTTTATGGGAGCTGACGATATTACGCGAAGTGTGGGGCTATTCAGAAAATTATACAAAGATAATGACAAATATGTTCATGCTGAGGCACTTGGTAACGCCAGGGTATTTGATATTTTCGTTGGCGATTGGGGAAGGCATGAAGATAATTGGAAATGGGCCGGTTATGACAAAGGGGACAAGCGGATTTATTACCCAATACCCAGGGACAGGGATCATGCCTTTTCCAGGTGGAATGGATTAATACCCTATTTAGCTGACAGAGAATGGGCCATGCCCATGATTGAAAATTTTGATTACGATTTTCATGATATAAAGAGCCTGACCTGGGCAGGAAGACACGTCGACAGGTTTCTGCTTACGGAACTGGATCGTAGTGACTGGAGAAATATCTCAGCAAACATTCAGCAGACAATGACAGACGAAGTGATCGATAAGGCTATCATGGCACTCCCACCTGAAATTATACCTGTATCAGGAAATGAGATTGGTGAAAAGTTGAAATCCAGAAGAGAGCAACTACCTGATGTTGTCGATCATTATTATCTGTTACTCGCCAGACAAGTTGACGTGGTAGGATCGAATAAACATGAATTCGTTGAAGTGGACCGACTGGCAAGCGGAAATGTCCGGGTTAACATGTATAAAAGAAACAAAGAGGGAAAGATATATTATGATGAACCCTTATACAACCGTGAGTTTGACAGAAATGAGACCCGGGAGATCTGTATATACGGCCTGGATGGAGTTGATATTTTTAACGTAAGCGGTTCAGCCAGGAAAAGTATTCCAGTTAGGATAATTGGTGGGCCCGGCCATGATGAAATCAATGATAATTCTACTGTAGATGGCAGCA
>JAZGGT010000512.1:0-7293 GCA_036480555.1 Bacteroidales bacterium
GAGATCGCGGCCAGCCAGGACAAAAGGATCTGGGACGTCCTCCTGTCAATTGATGATCATTCCGGCGTATTTAACCAGGGGACCATCCGTAAGCTGAAGACATTTACAGCCCTGATCAATGGATACCGGGAGAATCTTCAGACCATGGAAGCTTTCGACCTGGCCTATTCTATTGCAAAAAGTTCAGGGATCATGAAGGACCTTCATTATGAGAATTCACCAGAAAACCTGAGCAAATGGGAGAACCTTCAGGAAATCCTGAACGGGATCAAGGATTTTGTGGAATCCCAGGAAGAGGCAGAAGACACAACCCTTGAGTCCTTTCTCCAGAGTGTTTCCCTTCTAACCAGTGCGGACAACGAGAAGGAAGAGGACCGGGACAAGGTCACCATCATGACCGCTCATGCGGCAAAGGGACTGGAATATAAGTTTGTCTATGTAACAGGACTGGAAGAAGAGTTATTCCCATCCCGCATGTCTTCAAATACAAGAGAGGAGATTGAGGAAGAGAGAAGGTTATTTTATGTGGCTGTCACCCGTGCCATGGAACAGGTTACCCTGAGCTATGCAACTACCCGTTACCGTTGGGGTGTTCCTGTCAACAGTGTCCCCAGTCGTTTTATCCGGGAAATCGAACCGGAATATATTGACCAGCCATTGGAGGAAACGCGGGTGGACTCATTTAAACCTGCATGGAAACCCTCACAAAAAAGGGTGGAGCGTGTACCTGTAATAACCGAAAAGATAAAAAGGATGAAGCCCGTTTCCAGGGCCACTCCCGCTTCATCCTCAGGGACACCGTTTACGGCAGATGATCAGGCTGAAATCCAGACGGGAATGCAGGTTGAACATCTGCGCTTCGGTTTGGGAAAGATCATCAACCTGGAAGGAGAACTGCCCAACAGGAAGGCAACGGTATTCTTTAAGGAGCATGGGCAAAAACAACTCCTGCTGAAGTTTGCCAAATTGAAGATCATCCCTTAGCAGGGATTGAAAACATTTTGATATCCCCGCAGATTTGTGTTCATTTGCATTTAAATTCATTTTAATGGAATACGATTATAATTCACAGCGATCCAGGATGGTACTCCCGGAATATGGACGGAATATCCAGAAGATGGTTGAATATGCAGTACAGCTTGAGGATAGGGAAGAAAGGAACAAGGCATCCAGGGCCATCATCGCGATCATGGGGAACCTGAATCCCCACCTGAGGGATGTCACCGATTTTAAACATAAATTGTGGGACCACCTGTTCATCATATCAGATTTCAAACTGGATATTGATTCCCCATACCAGAAACCTACACCTGAGATTTTGTTTGAAAAGCCCAAACAGGTTCCATATAAAAACTATGATATCAGGTATAAGCATTACGGTAAGATCATTGAATTGCTGATCAAAGAGGCCACCGAATTCAAGGAAGGTGAGGAAAGGGATGCATTGATCAGGCTGATCGCCAATCACATGAAGAAATGCTATCTCACCTGGAACAGAGAAGTCGTGGATGATAAAACCATTTTCGAAAACCTTAAGACCCTGTCAGGTGGAAAGATCGTTGTGGGAGATGAATTAAAGCTTGCTGACACCAGGGATATCCTGTCGAAAAACAAAAAGAAAAGACCGCCAAAAAAGAAATAAGCCGCATGGGCACATTTGTTGTGAACGGGGGGAAACCCCTTTCCGGCACGCTCACTCCCCAGGGTGCCAAAAACGAGGCATTACAGGTCATCTGTGCCAGTTTACTGACAGATGAAGCAGTCACCATCAGGAACATACCCAATATCCGTGATGTCACCAACCTGATCGCCCTGCTGGACGCCATGGGAGTGGTGGTTAGCAATCCATTCAAAGGCACTTATACCTTCCATGCAAAAGACATAGATCTCGATTATCTGCGAAGTGATGAGTTCAGGGATAAGGGGACCAGCCTGAGGGGATCCATTATGGTCCTGGGACCTTTGCTGGCAAGGTTTGGAAAGGGTTATGTACCTGCACCCGGAGGGGATAAAATTGGCCGCAGAAGGCTGGATACACATTTTACAGGCTTTCAGCGCCTCGGAGCATCATTCAGCTATGACCAGGCTTCACAGTTGTATTCTGTCGATGCACCTGCACTGCAGGGATGTTATATGTTACTCGATGAAGCCTCGGTCACCGGAACCGCCAACATCCTGATGTGTGCAGTACTGACCAAGGGCACCACAATCATATACAATGCCGCCTGTGAACCATATATACAGCAGCTGAGTAATATGTTGATCCGCATGGGAGCAAAGATCGATGGGATCGGCTCTAACCTTCTGACCGTCCATGGCACAGGATCCCTTCATGGCTGTGAACACATTCTTCTGCCCGATATGATAGAGGTTGGCAGTTTTATCGGGATGGCAGCAATTACCCACTCTGAATTGACACTCAGAAAGGTCTCAGTTGAAAACCTCGGGATCATCCCTGAACAATTCAGAAGATTGGGAATTGAGATCAGGCAGGAACAGGATGATCTTTACATTCCCCGGCAAGATCATTATGAGATAGAAACATTTATAGACGGGTCTATAATGACCATTGCCGATGCTCCATGGCCCGGACTGACACCGGATTTGCTGAGTGTATTCCTGGTGGTTGCCACACAGGCTAAGGGCTGCGTCCTGATACACCAGAAAATGTTCGAAAGCAGGTTGTTCTTTGTTGATAAGCTGATCGATATGGGTGCCCAGATCATCCTTTGCGATCCCCACCGCGCAACAGTTATAGGTATAGACAGGCAATATCCCTTACGGCCTACCACCATGAGTTCACCCGATATCCGTGCAGGCGTAGCACTGTTGATAGCTGCCCTTTCGGCAGAAGGAACCAGTACTATCCATAATATCGAACAAATCGACCGCGGCTACGAGAATATTGAACAACGCCTGAATAATATCGGAGCCGACATTACCCGCATGTAATTTTTCCCTATATTTGGCCGGTTTTTAAGCAGTCCCATTATGAAGAAAATGAAATCTTTAGCGCTCATACTGCTGGCAGGCATGAGCATTTTTTCCATGGCTTCAAAGAGCCCTGCCAAAAGTGAATCGGCTCCTTCTGTAGGCTTGAATATCGGTGACACCGGTCCGGAATTAACATATACATCGCCCGAGGGAAAGAAAATTGCCCTTTCGTCATTAAGGGGACAGCTGGTCCTGATTGATTTCTGGGCTTCCTGGTGCGGTCCGTGCCGGGATGAAAATCCGAACCTTGTTCAAGCATTTAATTCTTTCAAGGATAGCTCGTTCGAGAATGGAAAAGGATTTACCATTTACTCTGTTTCCCTCGACCGCAGCAAGGAATCGTGGATGAAGGCAATCCAGGCAGATAAGCTTTCCTGGCCATCCCATGTCAGCGATCTCCTTGGCTGGAAATCAAAAGCTGCTGAAACATACGAGGTAAATTCCATCCCTGATAATTACCTGATCGATGGAAACGGGATCATTCTCGCCAAAAATTATCGTGGTGACAGGCTCCGCACAAAACTGTCTGAATTGCAGAAGTAATCCCTGTCATCTGTCAAAATACCCAGTGATATTTGCTGGCATGTCAATTTGTCCTGAATATAATCTTGGCAAAACATTTGCTGATGATGGGACACGTATAATTATTATTAAAATGAGCTGATAAATGGCAAACAATAAGAAAATCGAGGATATCACAGGAAGCAAGGAAGCTGAAGGGAAGAAGATTGATGGACAGAAGCCAAAAACTGCCAGGACCAAAAAGAAGCCTGAAGAATCATCCAAACTGAAGGCACTGGAACAGGAATTGCAGGAACAAAAGGAAAAATACCTAAGGTTGTCGGCCGATTTTGATAATTACCGCAAGCGTACAATGAAGGAAAAAATCGATCTGAGCAAACAGGCCGGTGAAGACATATTTGCCAGTATACTTCCCGTACTCGATAACCTTGAGAGAGCTATGAAATCGATCGAAGAAGCAAAGGGCTTGGATGCTGTCAAGGAGGGGATGCACTTGATCTATAATATGTTCAAAGAATACCTCGGCCAACAAGGGGTCAAGGAAATTGAGGCCATGCACCAGGAATTTGATACGGATCTGCACGATGCCGTTACGAAGATCCCCACACCCGAAAAGAAACTGAAAGGCAAGGTGGTGGACATCATCGAAAGGGGCTATTTCCTGAATGAAAAAGTCCTGCGTTATGTAAAAGTAGTTATAGGAGAATAATGAGAAAAAGAGATTTTTATGAAATACTGAACGTCTCGAAAAATGCCTCCAAAGAGGACATTAAGAAAGCCTACCGCCAACAGGCCCTGAAATATCATCCGGACAAAAACCCGGGAGATGATAGTGCCGAAGAAAAGTTCAAGGAGGCTGCTGAAGCTTACGAGGTTTTAAGTGACGATGACAAAAGGGCCCGTTATGACAGGTTTGGTCATGCCGGTCTGGGCGGAGCAGGCAGTGGTGGATTTGGGGGACAGGGCATGACCATCGAGGATATATTTTCGAGTTTTGGAGATATCTTCGGGGATGCATTCGGTGGGTTTGGTGGGTTTGGTGGCGGCAGGAGATCTTCCCGCACAGTCAGAAAGGGATCCAATCTCAGGGTGAAAGTTAATCTGACCCTCCAGGATATTGCCAATGGTGCAGAAAAAAAGATCAAGGTAAATAAATACGTAAGCTGTTCCTCCTGTAAAGGTACGGGTGCCGATGACGGCTCCAGCTATTCTACCTGCAGTACCTGTAATGGCAATGGACAGGTGACCAGGGTATCCAATACTTTCCTGGGACAAATGCAAACAGTGACAAGCTGTCCAACCTGTGGTGGAGAGGGCAAAATCATCACAAATAAATGCAAGAAATGCTATGGTGAAGGGATAGTAAAGGAAGAAGAAGTAATACCAATCAGTATTCCCGCAGGTGTGGCCGAGGGCATGCAAATGACCGTATCAGGAAAGGGAAATGCAGCCAGGCGGGGTGGTATAAATGGTGACCTGTTGGTACTGATCCAGGAAGAACATCATCCCGAATTATTTCGGGATGGCAATGATCTGTTGTATAACCTGCACATCAGCATCCCCCAGGCATCACTGGGAGCAGCAGTTGAGATCCCTACTGTAGAAAGCAAAGTAAAGATCAAGATCGAACCGGGAACCCAGCCGGGAAAAATCCTTCGTTTGCGTAATAAAGGCATCCCGGATGTCAATGGATACAGCAGGGGGGACCTGCTGGTCAGTATCAATGTATGGATCCCAAAAAATCTGACAAAGGAAGAACAAAAACTTATTGAGAAATTCGGAGATTCTCCTAATTTTATACCGCGCCCGGATAAAAGCGAGATGAATTTTTTTGAGCGGATGAAGGGTTATTTTAAGTAAGCTGCACATGGAGGAGATCTTTAAGGCTGATAAGGTTGTTAAGAAATTTATCAATACGGTAGCCCTGGACCAGGTCTCTGTCAGTATCCCCAGGGGAAGTATTTACGGTTTACTGGGGCCCAACGGGGCAGGAAAAACAACACTGATCAGGATCATCAACCAGATCACCGCACCAGATGAAGGGAGCCTGATTTTTAACGGTGAGAAATTACGCCCTGAGCATATTTCCCGGATTGGATACCTCCCGGAAGAACGTGGCCTCTATAAAAAAATGAAAGTCGGGGAGCAGGCGCTCTACCTTGCCCAGCTAAAAGGCCTCTCGAAAAAAGAAGCCATGAGCCGCCTGAAAAAATGGTTTGGCAAATTCGAGATCCTCGATTGGTGGAACAAGAAAGTCGAGGAGCTCTCCAAGGGTATGCAACAAAAGGTACAGTTCATTGTCACCATACTGCACGAACCCGAATTATTGATCTTCGACGAACCTTTCAGCGGATTCGATCCCATTAATACCGATATGCTTAAAAAGGAGATCCTGGCACTCAAGGAAGAAGGCGCAACCATCATATTTTCTACCCACAATATGGGATCGGTAGAAGAATTATGTGATCATATCACACTGATCGACAAAGGCAGGACCCTGATCGAAGGAGATATCCTTGAGATCAGGGACAGGTACAGATCGGATACCTTTGAAGTAGGTTTCCAGGGTGAGGCAGATAAACTGAAGCAGTCCCTGAACAATCATTACCAGCTGCTGGAAACCAGCAGTGAGGGAGACCTGCATAAGGCCAGGATCAAGCTGCTGCACCATACCACGGAGAATGAGCTCCTGTCATTGCTCATTCCATCTTTACATATTATCTCATTCAACGAGGTATACCCCAGCATGAACGATATATTTATCAAGGTGGTAAAAGAAAATTGAGCCATGAACAAAATCGGACTGATCATCAAGAGGGAATATACAACCAGGGTTAAGAAACGGTCTTTCATCGTTATGTCCATACTTGGCCCCATACTCTTTGCATCTCTGATGGTTGTACCCGCATTGTTAGCGATGTCGGAGGATCAGGAGGTAAAACGGATTGCTGTTGTGGACAGTTCCCACCTGTTCATGAATGTCATTCCTGAAACCGAATACCTGAAATTTGATTACCTGGAAAATGCACGCTTGAATGATATCAAGCAAACATATTCAACGGGTGGCTATTATGGTGTGCTTTACATTTCGCATATCGTTGCCTTCGAACCAAATTCGGTGATTTTCTATTCTGATAAGCAACCCAGCCTGGCCACCAAGATGCATATCAGCAAAGCCATGGAGAATTACATCCGGGATCAGAAATTAAAAACCTATGAGATTGAGAATCTGGATAATATCCTGAAGTCTGTAAGAACCAGTATCAGTATCCGTACCATCAAGATTCTGGAAACCGGACAGGAGAAAGAAAGCCATACCGGGGTTGCCATGGCGGTCGGATATTTAGGAGGATTCCTGATATATATGTTCATCTTCTTTTTCGGTGCCCAGTTGATGAGGGGTGTGATCGAAGAGAAGGTAAACCGTATCGTTGAAATTATTATTTCATCGGTCAAACCCTTCCAGCTCATGATGGGAAAGATCATTGGTATCGCCATGGTAGGCCTCACACAGTTCATGATCTGGGTAGTAACTACCTTCCTCCTGGTGACCGTGACCACTACCCTGTTTTTCCCGGATATGAATATGACACCGACTGAGCAGGTCATATCCCAGGATATCATGTCATCCGGGCCAGTAGAAGCAAAACCTGAGGCAAAGTCAGAGGACATGGACGAGATCATGGGTTTCCTGTCCGGACTGAAAGACATCAATTTTGCGCTGACCCTTGGATCATTTATTTTCTATTTCCTGGGAGGATATCTGTTGTATGGAGC
>JAZGGT010000513.1:0-13536 GCA_036480555.1 Bacteroidales bacterium
CCGTGACCAGCATCAGGGAGTTGGAGACATTTTCCCGGATCACTTCCTGGTTCGCCTCGATGCCAATCGCACAATTATCATTGAAGGATATGCATGCATCTGCCAACAACCCGGCTGACTCGAGGAAGGCATCGATCATAACGGGTTTGAAAACATTTAATTCAAAATGGCCATTCATTCCACCTACTGTAATGGTCGTATCGTTACCAATAACCTGGGCACAGACCATGGTTAAGGCCTCTATTTGAGTGGGATTTACTTTTCCGGGCATGATGGATGACCCGGGTTCATTGGCGGGAATGGTGATTTCGCCGATACCGCTGCGTGGACCGGAAGCCAGTACACGGATGTCATTGGCAATCTTCATCAGGCTGACTGCCAGGCGTTTCAGGGCGCCAGATGCCTCCACAACGGCATCGTGGGCAGCTAGAGATTCAAATTTATTGGGTGCTGTGATGAAGGGGTATTCAGTCAGGCTGGCTATTTTTTTGGCCACCAGGTCCGCATAACCTTTGGGTGCATTGATCCCGGTTCCGACAGCGGTCCCTCCCAGGGCAATTTCAGCCAGGTGGGGCAATGTGTTCTTAACAGCCTGCAAGCCATGATCGAGTTGTGATACATAACCAGAGAATTCCTGTCCCAGGGTAAGAGGTGTGGCATCCATCCAGTGTGTCCTGCCTATTTTTACGGTCTTTTTAAATGCCTCTGATTTACTGGCAAGTGTTTCACGAAGTTTACTGACACCAACGATGGTATTTTCTATCAGGATAGAATATGCCGCAATGTGCATGGCTGTGGGGAAAGTATCGTTGGATGACTGGGATTTATTTACATCATCATTGGGATGAACAAGCCGCTGGCCCTCAGCCAGTTGATTACCCTGCAGGACATGTGAACGGTTGGCAACCACCTCGTTGATATTCATGTTTGACTGGGTCCCTGATCCGGTCTGGAATATTACCAGGGGGAACTGATCGTCAAGCTTGCCATCGATGATCTCATCGCATACCTGAGCGATCAGGTTTGCCTTTTCTTCAGGGAGGACACCCAGATCAAGGTTAGTGAGGGCAGCCGCTTTTTTCAGGTAGGCAAATGCCACGATAATCTCCTTTGGCATTTTCCTGTTGCCGATCTTGAAATTGTTAAGGGATCGCTGTGTCTGAGCGCCCCAGTACTTGTCAGCCGGAACCTCGACAGGTCCCATGGAATCTTTTTCAATCCTGATGTCCATAGTGGTTTTTGGTTTGTTTGTTGTCAATTGTTAATCGTGAATTTTCATGAAAAAATGGGTAATGTATACCATACCGTCATCTCCTTGCGCGATACCCGGTCCGGATTGGATAAAATCATCACGCAATACGGCGCTCATAGCACTATCCTGTATCCAGTATTCAACAACTATCCTTGCGGCTGTTGTATCTCTACCATTTATCGTGGACAGGAGCACATCAAAATTAACCGGTTTCCAGTGTTCATAAATTTTATCAACCCGTGCCTGCATTCCTTCCGAAGGGTTGCCGGAATTCTTCCAGGCCGTGCTTTGCTGCCTGGCTTCAACAAACAGGTCATGGAAGAAAACCAGGTCGCTGAGACCCTGGGATCGCCGGTACTTATTGACATTATGATGAATTTCCATTTCGAATGCGTCAACCTGGTAAAAAGGTTCATCTTTCTTGCAGGATAAGACGATAATACTGACCAGGCATATCGTCAGCAAGGTGCGGGTGAAGGGCAAACTTGTCTGTTTCATGATGAATTTAAATTTACAATAAATTATCAATATTCTCCGGTGGCTGGCCCAGCGCTGCTTTATGTTCTGTAACAATGATGGGGCGCTGGATCAACCTGGGATTTTCGGACAGGATAGTAATCCATTTCTCATCCGGAATATCCCTTCCTTTTAATTCCTTTTTATAATAGTCCTCCTGGATCCTGACAAGGTTGCTTGGGGGTGTGTTCATTTTTGCAAGGATTTCCCTGATTTCCTCCCTGGAGATCCCGTTCTTGATATAATCGATGGTCTCAAAGTCGCCTGTTTTATCTTGCAGGTATTCAAGCCCTGCCCGGCTTTTCCGGCAGCGGGGATTATGATAGATCCTGATCATGTTTATTCTCCTCCAAACTGCATTAAGTATTCTTTAATAAATGCGTTCAGGTTTCCGTCAAGTACGTCGTTTACATTACCCGTCTCAAAATTGGTCCGGATGTCTTTGATCATCTTGTAAGGATGCAGGACATAATTCCTGATCTGCGAACCCCATTCAATCTTCTTTTTCTGTCCCTCGATCTCGGCCTGCTTTTCTTTCTGCTCCCTCAGCTCCAGTTCATATAATTGGGACTTTAAAATGCGCAGGGCATTATCCTTGTTTTTCATCTGGGACCGGGTTTCCTGGTTCTCTATGACCAGTCCCGTTGGCTGGTGCCTTAACCTTACCGCCGTTTCCACCTTGTTGACGTTTTGTCCGCCGGCACCGCTGGAACGATAGGTCTCCCAGGTAATGTCTCCGGGATTAATGATGATCTCTATTGTATCATCGACCACCGGAGAAACAAAGACCGATGCAAATGAGGTATGCCTGCGGTTGGCGGAATCATAAGGGGATAGCCGGACAAGCCGGTGTACCCCGTTTTCGCTCTTCAGGTATCCGTATGCGAAATCTCCTGTAAATTCCAGGGTAACGGATTTAATGCCCGCCTCTTCTCCAGGCAGGTAATCCACTTCCCTTACCTTGTAATTATTTCTTTCCCCGTAGCGAATATACATCCGCATCAACATTTCTGCCCAGTCCTGGCTCTCCGTTCCCCCGGCACCGGGATTGATCTTCAGGAGGGCCCCCAGTGCATCTTCCTCGTTCCCCAGCATATTGCGCAATTCAAGGTTCTCAACCAGCGACAGGGCAATCTGATATTGCTGGTCCACTTCCGCTTCATCCGCTTCTCCCTCGCTAAAAAAATCGTGGAGTACGGTGAGGTCCTCCACGCTTGATCTGACTTCATCGTAAGCAGTAGTCCATGATTTCAGCCTGGAAATCTCTTTTAATTTGGTTTCCGCTTTCTGCGGGTCATTCCAGAAATCGACAGCCTGGGTTATCTTTTCTTCTTCTTTGATCTGGTCCAGCTTCCGGTCAACGTCAAAGGTGCCTCCTCAGCGCCTGCTCACGCTTCACCAGTTCCTTCATCTGTTCTGTGGTGATCATATTGAATTTGTTAATGAATATTTGGTATGCAAAAATAATAAAGATCGAAACATAATCATGCTTTCTTCATCTCATCCAGCACCTGGAAGATCAACCCGGATTCAAAACCGCGTTGCTGGCCGAAGCGGGCCAGTTTATTTCTTACCTTAAAAGGGTTGTTATCCTTTATCTGCTGGCGTTTTTTTATTAATTCTTCCTTCAGGATCTCGAGGTAATTGTGATCATCTATGCCATCCATGGCATCACGGATGATCTCTTCCGGGATCTGTTTGGACGAAAGCATGTACCGGATCTTGATCTTTCCCCACCGGTTAAGCCGCAATTTGTCGCGCACGAACATCCCGGCATATCTTGATTCATCAATGAATCCTTCTTTCTTCAAGGTTTGCAGGACTTTCTCGATGTGTGTCCCCGCAAGCTTGAATTTTTCCAATTTCTCACTGATCTCGCTGCAGCATTTTTCCTGGCGGCTGCAGAGATCCATGGTATATGAAAGTGCTTCCTGGTAGTTCATGAGCGAATGGCTTTTATCATCCTGTCTTTACCATTAATATCCTGTCGCAGTTCTGCACCATGGAACCCCTGTTCCTGCAGCAGATCGATGACTTCCACCCCGAATTTTTCGTGGACTTCCAGGTATAACTGTCCACCTTCCTTTAATTGCTGACGGGCGAAGCCGGCAATTGATAAATAGAACAGCAGGGGATTTTCATCCGGAACGAACAGGGCTCCCGGTGGTTCATGGGCCGTTATATGGGGATTCATGGTTATTTTCTCACTGCTCGGGATATAAGGTGGATTGCTGGCAATTATATCAATCCGGGGCCAATTTTTGGAAGGATTAATTTCCAGGATATCATGCTTTATAAACTGCAGATCAAGATCCAGCTTAAGGGCATTCTTTGAGGCCAAAACCAGGGCTGCTGCATCCACATCCGTTGCCATCACTTGTGACCCGGGTAAATGCTTTTTAAGGGCCAGGGCAATACAGCCTGAGCCGGTGCCGATATCCATGATCAGGGGTCGTGGATTTGGTATCCCGTCAATGATCCACCGGACAAGTTCCTCGGTTTCGGGCCTGGGGATCAAGACGTCCGGTGTGACATCCAGCACCAAACCATAAAATTCAGCCTGCCCGGTGATATATTGAACCGGGTAACAGGCTTTCAGTTTCCTGATAGCCCTGTCAAACCATTGCTGATCTTTTTGAGCCAGGATCTCATTCCTTTTTAGCCCGACCTTATGTTTCTTAAGATGCAGCCTCGTCCCGAAAAGAATATCGCATATGGCATCGATTTCCCTGACAGGATACTGTTCTTTGAGCTCTTTTTTGATATTTTCGCGTATGGTCTGTATGGTGCGAGATTCATCGGCCATGTGGTAAAGTTAAAAATTCCGGCGTTCATGGAGACTGCAAAACAAGATATGGAGTTTATGGACAGGTGCCTGGAACTGGCACATAAGGGACTTGGTAATACGGCCCCGAATCCTATGGTAGGTTGTGTACTGGTGGCCGGAGGAAGGATTATTGGACAGGGTTACCACCGTGAATATGGCAGGGCCCATGCAGAGGTCAATGCCATACAATCGGTTAAGAAAGCTGAATTGCTGGCCTCCTCCACACTGTATGTGAATCTTGAGCCCTGCTCTCATCATGGGAAAACACCTCCCTGTTCGGAACTGATCCTGGACAAGGGTATACCCAGAGTGGTTGTGGGAACCAGGGATCCGAATAAGGCCGTCTCCGGCAAAGGGATCTCCCGGATGGCTGATCATGGAGTGGAAGTCAGTGTTGGCATCAGGGAAAAGGAATGCCTGGAATTGAACCGCAGGTTTTTCACCTATCATGGAAACAACCGGCCCTATATCATCCTGAAATGGGCAGAGACAAAAGATGGTTTTATCGATCGTGAGCGGACATCCGGAAGCAGTGGCAACATAAACTGGATCACAGGAATCCTGGAAAGGCAGCTTGTCCATAAATGGAGAAGTGAAGAACAGGCCATACTGGTAGGTACACGAACTGCATTGACAGATGATCCGGAGCTGACGGCGCGGGACTGGTCCGGCAGGCAGCCGCTTCGTCTGGTAATTGACCGTAAGGGAATACTACATGAAAGCCTGAAACTCCTGGATGGCAAAACCCAGACGGTAATCTTCTCTGAAAGGGCACTCAAGACGGTGGAGAATATCCGGTGGGTAAAGCTCCCGGGAGACCCGGATATGGTGGATGGTATTTTGGACTTTCTCTATAATAATGAAATTCAGTCCCTTATCGTTGAAGGAGGCAGGGTAACGCTGGAGGGATTCATCAAACGAAATCTATGGGATGAGGCAAGGGTGTTTACAGGGGACCAGCTATTCGGTAGCGGTATCCGGGCACCCCGTTTAGAAACAGACGCATCAGAAAAGCATCAGATCGCTGGCAGTATGCTCAGTATTTTCAGGAATCAAACATTAAACCTTCATATTGAATAGTTTGGCATGATTTTTAATGTAATTAAAATGTGAATTCCATATCTTTGTGTAGATTTGCCTGATTATCTGGCAGATATTAAATTTTATTTTAATGAAAAATATTGCTTTCTGTATATTCGCCGTTCTGATTTTAACCAGCCTGAATACCCAGGCTCAAAACCCAAAGAGATTTTTCAAAGCAGGTGAGGATTTTATCCTCGCAGGAAATTACCAGGATGCTGTTGAGCAATTGACTAAAGCGATTAACCTGCAACCGGATTATGACAAGGCCTACCTGGCCAGGGCGGATGCTTACGAAAAGTTGGGAATGATCCGGGATGCGGCTGAGGATTATGACAGGGCAGCCACTTTCCTGGATAAAAAACAGGAGGTATTTTACGAGGCGGGAAGGCTATATTATGAGCTGGCGGATTATGATAAGGCGATTGACAGGCTGGATAAATCCATTTCACTCAAACGAAATTATGTCGAACCATACCAGGTAAAAGCAAATGTACTGATTGCACAGGAGCGGTATGAGGAAGCCCTTGAAGTAGCTCATAATGCCCTGACCCTGAAAGAGAACACATATAATTTTTACCTCCATGGAACGGTGAATATAAAGATGGGCAACCTGGAAGCTGCCGAGGCAGACTTTATCAATGCCGTTTCAGAAGATCACCAGCATGTACCTTCTTTGCTTGCCCTGGCGGATGTCAGGCTCAGGCTGGGGAAAACGGATTTTGCCCTTCAACAAGCCAACAGGGCTATCCAATTTGATAATGAGAACCAGGAAGCCTATGTAATCCGGAGTAAGATATATGTCAGGAAGCTTGATTATCCGAATGCCATTGATGATGTTTCAAAAGCCATACTGCTGAATCCCGAAAACACGGACATGTATTATCTAAGGGGGTGTTTTTACCAGGATTTCACGCAACATTCCAATGCAGTAAATGATTTTACCAAAGTATTGATGCTGCAACCCGATTATGCTGATGCATTGTATAAGCGTGCCTGGTCATATGAACAGGTTGGCAAATACAGGGATGCCATTAAGGACTATGAAAAACTGGTCAGCCTGTCGGAATTTGACGGTCAGGCACAAAAACTCCTGAAAGAGGCCAATGTAAGATTATTTGAACTTTACCGGGAGGGAAACAACCCCGACCTGCTTATCCTGGACCCGGAGCCACGCGACAAACAATTATTACAATACCCGAAAGAATCAAAGATCGTGAGCCTGAAGGGAAGGATCATAGATGAGAGTGATATCAAATCCCTGAAAATAGACGGTATTGCGTACCCTGTTGAACAAACAGAAGAGGGCTGGGAATTCATGATAGCCCTGGACATTGAAGACAGGGGAGACATTTTTGTTGAGATCACGGATGTTTACGATAATGTTTCAAACATACGCTATACAATTAACCTGACGGAGGTTAATGCTCCCTATGTAACCATCATTGCCCCTTATGCTTCAGATAATGGCCAAATATACCTTGATTCAAATGATCCTGATATATATGTTGAAGGAAGGGTCCGGGACGAAAGCCTGATCCAGACCATCATGATCAATGGTGTACTGGCCTCTTATTACCCCGATGAGTTGAATCCAAGGTTTTCGGCGAACCTGAACATTTTAAATCAGAACAGGATCATTGTAACATCAGAAGACATTTACGGGAACAGGATTGAGCAGGAATTCCAGCTGAACCGGGATGCAGCGCTTATGTCAGCGAACAATCCCATGGGTAAAACCTGGGCCGTATTTATTGAAAACTCCAACTATGAAACATTTGCCAGCCTGGAGGGTCCCTCCAGGGATGTGACCCTGATGCGCGCAGCACTGGCTAAATACCAGGTCCACAATATTATCCACAAGAAGAACATGACCAAGAGTGACATGGAAAGGTTCTTCTCAATTGAATTGCGCGACCTGGTCCGAAGCAACAGGGTGAATTCCATTCTGATCTGGTATGCCGGCCATGGGAAATTCATCAATGGATCAGGATACTGGATCCCCATCAATGCACAGAGGCAGGACGAATTTACCTATTTCAACATCAATGCCTTAAAGGCATCATTGCAATCCTATTCCAACTATATAACCCATACACTGGTGATTACCGATGCCTGTGAATCGGGACCAAGTTTTTACCAGGCCATGAGGTCAACCCCGAAGGAAAGAAGCTGTGATGACTGGCAGGCTACAAAATTCAAGTCATCACAGGTGTTTTCATCAGCTGGCTATGAACTTGCTGTGGATAACTCGCAGTTTACCCGGACTTTCGCAAATTCCCTGGCCAATAATCCAAATGCCTGTCTGGCTATCGAAAACATTGTTAATAAGGTAACATCTGCCGTTGATCAAAACAGCCAGCAAAAGCCTAAATTTGGGAAAATAGATGGGCTTGAGGACGAGGACGGTACCTTCTTTTTCATTTCCAGGGATTATTAGCTATACTCCCCAGGATAGATACTAGGCCGGGGCATATTTGATGGCAGAACCATCCCAGACAGGTGAATGCTCTATGGCTTTAACTACATCTTCAGGATCTTCAATGACCTGCCAGATATCCTGGTGGATCTCCCTCATAAACTGTTCTTCCACCATCTTACGGAGCATTTCAAGGAATGGATCGAAGAATTGATTTGTATTGATGATGATGATGGGCACCAGGACCTGACCGAGCTGTTTATGTGTCATCATCTCGAGCAGTTCTTCAAGTGTGCCTACACCGCCTGGCAAGGCTATGAACGCGTCGATGTTTTGGGTGAGTCTTTTTTTCCGCTCATGCATATCCTTTACGATGAACATATCTTTTACAAGCAGATGATTCCAGCCCTGGTCCACCATGAATTGTGGGATGATACCACGGATGGATCCCCCTGCCTCCAACATAGTATCTGCCAATTTTCCCATTAGGCCAACTCCCCCACCGCCATAATTGGCAGCAATGCCATGTTCGGCAAGGGTAAGTCCGAGTTTGCGGGTTGCATCAAAATAGATCTTATCTACCTTGTTGCTGGATGCACAAAAAACAGATACCCGTCGGTGAGTCATTAATTTCTAGAATAAGGCTTCGAGCTTGTTAACCAGGTTGCTCTTGGGTACTGCCCCAACCTGTTTGTCAGCCACTTCACCATTCTTAAAAAAGAGAACGGTGGGGATATTACGGATGCCATACTTTCTTGTGACATTGGGATTGCTGTCAACATCAAGCTTGCCAACAACGGCTTTTTCGGCAAAATCATTCCCTATTTCCTCCACGATAGGCCCGACCATGCGGCAGGGTCCACACCATTCAGCCCAAAAGTCTACAATAACCGGTTTGTCTGAATGAAGAACAACTTCATCGAAATTCTGATCTGTCAATTCTAGTGCCATTTTCTAAATGTTAATATGATTGATAGTGCAAAAATAATGCATATTCACCAAACGATTTGTTAATTAAATTTAAAATCTATTTCCGGTTTTTCCTGAAGGTACTGAATTAGCTCATCGTCAATTTGGATCCTTTTTGTCCTCGAGAACATTTCAATATAAATATTCTCTTCCCTGTCATGAACCAGGAATTTTAAACGGGTCGATCCATTTTTCTGTCCCGCATATTTATCAATCTCATTGATCATCTGTTCATCAAGGCTGCTAAGTGCGACTGTTACAATGAGGCTGCTGATCATTTCTTCCCTCACATCGGCCAGCATCTTGATCTCTTTTATTTTCAATTCATAGTCGACTGTCCCATTGTTGAACGGCCTGGGTTGTACCTGTCCCCTGATCAACAAAGCGTAACCCGGGGTAAAATAATTCTTAAACGCAATATAATCCTTATTGAACAACATCAGCCTGAGGGAATCCGTGTAATCCTCCAGTATGATGGTCCCGTATGGCTTATTGTTTTTTGTGTAGGCCTGCTTGTGTGATCTTACCAGTCCCGCAACCATAACCTCCTGTCCATTCAGGTTGCCCAGGTTATCCAGGTTGGACAGGCTGTGTGTGCAGAAATGCTCGATCTCGAGTTTATAGCTGTCCAGTGGATGGGCTGAAAGATATATGCCGATCAATTCTTTTTCAGTATCCAGCTTTACCAGTTTTGGCCATGCTTCCTCTGTGGTTATGACAGGTTTGCTGATTTCCAGGTCATTCGCCTCACCGAACAGGGATTGCTGGGTGGTCATTCTCTCAGCCTGGATCTTATGGCCGTACCGGATCAATCGTTCAATAAAACTGATGTCCCTTGTATTGAGTCCGAAATATTGTCCCCGCATGATATCCCCAAGGCTGTCGAGCGCACCGGATCCGGCCAGCGCTTCCAGGCTTTTTTTGTTCACCGCCTGCAGGTCTACCCGCTCAACCACGGCATAAATATCGGAGAAAGCTCCGTTTTCATCCCTCTCCTGTATGATCCTGGACGCAGCCGCAGCACCAAGTCCCTTGATGGCGCCAAGGCCGAAACGAATATTGCCTTCAGCATTGACGGCAAACTTGATCCGGCTTTCATTGACATCCGGTCCGAGTACTGACAAACCCATGCGGCGGCATTCATTCATAAACTGGGTGATCTTTTTTATATCATTGATGTTCCGGCTTAATACCGAGGCCATGAATTCTGCCGGGTAGTGAGCCTTAAGCCAGGCGGTCTGGTAAGACACCAGGGCGTAACATGTACTGTGGGATTTATTGAATGCATACTCGGCGAATGCCATCCAGTCCTTCCATATCTTATCGGCGTCTTTTTGCTGGATATCGTTTTTTGCACAGCCTTCGATGAATTTTTCATTGAGATCAGCCATCATCCTGCTGTTCTTCTTTCCCATGGCCTTCCGGAGACTGTCTGCCTGGCCACCGGTAAATCCGGCCATCTCCTGGGAAAGAAGCATCACCTGCTCCTGGTACACAGTAATCCCGTAAGTATCTTTCAGGAATTTCTCCATCTGGGGCAGGTCATACTGAATTTTCTCCTTGCCATGCTTCCGTTTAATGAACCGGGGGATATATTCCATGGGCCCAGGACGGTAAAGTGCATTCATGGCAATCAGGTCCTCGAAACGATTGGGTTTTAATTCGCGGAGATATCTTTTCATCCCGTCAGATTCGAACTGGAAGAGACCGGTAGTCTCACCACGGCTGTATAATTCAAAGGTTTTCTTGTCGTCGAGAGGTAAATTGCCAATGTCAATGTCTGCTCCTTTGGATACTTTAATCATTTCCACGGCATCCTTGATGATGGACAGTGTTTTGAGTCCCAGGAAATCCATCTTCAGCATGCCGACCGATCCCACATGTTTTCCGTCAAATTGTGTAACCCAGAGATCTGTATCCTTGGATTTGCATACCGGGATATGTTCCATCAGGTCATCCTTGCCGATAATGATCCCGCAGGCATGCAATCCCGTGTGCCGTACGGAACCCTCCAGGATTTCGGCATACTTCAGGGTTCGTTTGGCAAGTTCTGTCCCTTTTAATTTTATATCATTCAGTTCCCTGACCTCGGCATAGGCTTTTTTCAGTGTGGTTCCGGGACGCTCGGGCACCAGTTTGGCCAGCTTGTCGGCTTCCGGCAGGGGCAATTTCTCTATCCTGGCCACATCACGTATGGCCATCTTTGCAGCCATAGTGCCGAAGGTGATGATATGGGCTACCTTGTTTTTACCGTATTTGTCGACCACGTATCTCAGAACATCTTCGCGCCCGTCTTCATCAAAATCAATATCAATATCGGGCATGGAGATCCTGTCAGGATTCAGGAAACGTTCAAACAACAGATCATATTTGATGGGATCGATATCTGTGATCCTGTTGCAGTAGGCTACCACTGACCCTGCAGCACTGCCCCGGCCGGGACCGACACTCACATCCATCTTCCTTGCTGCGTCAAGGAAATCCTGTACAATCAGGAAATATCCCGGGAACCCCATTTTTTTAATGACCCCTAATTCGTAATCAATCCTTGCCTGTAAATCATCGGTGATATCACCATATCTGTTCCTGGCGCCTTCCATGGTCAGATGGTACAGGTAATCATCTGCATCCTCATACTCATCAGGGATGGGGAAATCAGGCATGATTGGATCATGGTTCAGGTCGTAGTATTCAATCTTGTCTGCTATTTCCTGTGTGTTCTCCAGCGCCTGGGGTATGTCAGCATAAAGCTCTGCCATTTCCTCGCGGGTCTTGAACCATTCCTGTTTGGTATACCTCATCCGTGTCGGATCGTCAAGATCTTTCCCGGTATTCAAACAGATCAGTCTGTCATGTGCTTCCGCATCCTCCTGGTTCACGAAATGCACATCATTGGTTGCTATCAGTTTTATCCCTTTATCGAGAGCGATCTCCATCAACCTGGTGTTGACCTTTTTTTGTTTTGCCAGTGTGTCATCGTCGAAAAACGGGTCGCCTGTTGGATGTCGTTGCAACTCCAGGTAGAAATCATCTCCGAATGTTTCCAGGTAATACGCCAGGGAAGCTTCCAGTCCCGATGCACTTTCATTTAAGATCTGTGAAGGTATATCTCCGCCCAGACAGGCAGTTGAAGCAATCAGTCCATCGCTGTATTCCTTCAGGATCTCCTTGTCTATCCTGGGTTTGTAGTAATGTCCTTCGATCCACCCAGCTGACACCAGTTTTACCAGATTCCGATATCCTGTATGATTCTTTGCCAGCAGGATAAGGTGATATCCACCCCTGTCTTCTTTGCTTGTATTTTTGAAACGGCTTCTGCGTGCCACGTAGACTTCACAGCCTAAGATGGGTTTTATGCTGTGACTTTTGGCTTCATTACAAAACTCCTTGGCGCCAAAAAGATTCCCGTGATCCGTGATGGCGATAGCTTTCATTTCATCTTCCTTGGCCTTTTTCATAAGGGCCGGAATACTGGATGCGCCATCCAGGATGGAATACTGTGTATGTACATGAAGATGTGTAAAGCCCATAGGCTAACTATTTGAATGCATGCGAGTTGAAAAAAGCTGGCGGTTGGTATACCTGCCTGCTAAAGTTACAAAATTGAGATTTCAAGCATCATAGTGTTAATAATTATTTCAAAAGTTTCATGCCAACACCCCAATCATCATGCCAGCAGGGCCCATGACAGTGTACTAAAAATTAACTAAAAAGGCTTTCACGAATAGATTAATTATTTATCTTTGCACCTCCAAAATAGCAGGAGCATTTTAATCAATTAAGTTTATGCCAGTTAAATTAAGATTAGCAAGACATGGTAGGAAGAAGTTTGCATTCTATCACATTGTAGCTGCAGACGGAAGGGCGCCACGGGATGGCAAGTTCATTGAGAAACTGGGGGTCTATAATCCCAATACAAATCCAGCAACCATTGAGCTGGATTTTGATAAATCTTTGAACTGGCTTGAAAAGGGTGCACAACCTACTGAAACAGTAAGAGCCATTCTCTCTTACAAAGGAGTACTCATGAAATGGCACCTAATGACAGGTGTCAGAAAAGGAGCTTTCTCCGAGGAGGAAGCTGAAACGAGATTTGCAGCATGGATGAAGGAAAAGGAAGCCAAGATCCAGGCTAAAAAGGATGGACTGGATAGGGCCATTGAGGATGATATCAAGCAAAGGCTTGAAGCTGAATCAAAAATCAGCGAAGACAGGGCTGCAGAGATATTAAAGAAGAGATCTGAGCTTGCAGAGGCAGCTGATAAGGATGCATTAGAGGCAGTAGAAGAACAGGTAACGGGAACAGCTGAGACTGTTGAAGAACCTGTTGCAGAGGAAGCGGCCGCAGAGGCAGAAGCAGTTGCCGAAGAGAGCAAAGAAGCAGAGAAGCCGGCCGAAGAACCTGTTGCAGAGAAGCCAGCCGCAGAGGCAGAAGCAGTTGCCGAAGAGAGCAAAGAAGCAGAGAAGCCGGCC
>JAZGGT010000514.1:0-3572 GCA_036480555.1 Bacteroidales bacterium
TAAAGGAATGCAATGGTACTGGAAAGCCCATTATGTTAAAGAGATCAGTGATACAGCTGTTGCGCTGCACCTTCGCAATGCAGAGAAATTACCCACACCTTATTCGACCATGCACATGTACCCGGTGAATGGAGCTGCTCACACAGTAAAGTCAGATGACACGGCCTTCAGCTACCGTGATGCCAATTGGGCACAGGTCATCGTAGGAATTGACCCGGATCCTGCTAATAAAGATAAAATCACCAACTGGAGTAAACAATACTGGGAAGACCTGAAAGATCATTCCCTGACAGGGGGATACATCAACTTCATGATGGATGATGAAGGCCAGAAGCGAATTGAAGACAGCTACCGGGGTAATTATTCCAGGCTGGCCAGAATCAAGGAAAAATATGATCCCGAAAACTTCTTCAGGGTCAATCAGAATATTGCACCCAGGTAAAGTTCAGATCATACAAGATCAAATAATCCTCTGTCCCCCAGGGAGTTATTTTTGGTTAAAAGGCAGAATGATGATGAATTCTGTACCTTCGTCCGGTTCAGAATAAACTTCGATTATCCCCTTGTGCTCTTCGATAATTGAATAGCTGATTGATAAGCCAAGGCCGGTTCCCTCACCAACGGTCCGGGTAGTAAAAAATGGTTCAAAGACATGTTCCCTTACTTCAGGCGGCATGCCCTTGCCATTATCCTTAATGGATATCTTCACCTTATCATCCATACTGCTGGTCTCAATGGCGATCTCACCTTTGTCTTCTATGGCCAGGATGCTGTTGGTGAGGATATTCATAAATACCTGGTTGAGTTTACCAGGTAAACACTCTACGTGTGGGATTTTTCCATAGTTTTTATGAACCGATATCCTGTTCTGCATTTTATGGTTCAGTAGCAAAAGAGTTGAATTAATACCATCATGGATATCGACCGTCTTAAACTCATTTTCATCCATTCTTGAAAATGTCCTGAGATCTTTTACGATCTGCATGGAACGGGAAGATCCTTCGACTATACCTTTGAAAAGATTCTGCGTTTCCTTGATCAGGTAGGCCATGTCCAATGATTCTTTTACCTCTTCCACTTCACCAAATTCACCGGAAAGATTACTCTTTTCAATGGCCGAGTCGTACTTGTTAAGCAGTCCGAGGAGATCTTCCACATTTCTCTGCAGGGGTTTGATACTGGCACTGATGAAATTGATGGGGTTATTCAATTCATGTGCAACCCCGGCGGTAAGTTGTCCGAGTGAAGCCATTTTCTCCGATTGAACCAGATGTGTCTGCGCCTGTGTTAAGTCATTCAGGGTTTTATTAAGTTCATATTTTTGCTTCTCGAGTTCATAGTTAAGCATAGACAGATGATCTTTCTGAGTGACTATTTCTTCGTTCTGCTGGCATAGTTCATCATTTTTGATGCGCAGTGACACGAAAAGATTTTCCAGTTTTTTCTTCTGGGATTCTATCTCCTTGTTCTTTTTCTGAAGATCAATATTGGATTTTCTCTTAATGTAATACCGGTTCAGTATAACAATGACCAGAATTACGACCAATCCAAATAGTACAATTACATAATTCCTGAACTGCTTTTGCCTGGCAATTTCTGCCAGCTGTAATAATTCCCTCTGTTCGAATTCATGCTGCATCACCAGCTGCGTGATCTTTACCAGATTCTCCTCGTCATAAAGGCTGTCATAGGTTTCCTTATACAGAATATACATCTGGTAAGCTTCCTTGAACCTGTTCTGTTCTGCGTTTATATCACTCAACACCTGGGCAGCATTTCTGACCCGGATGGGCGATTTTGTCTCTCTGCCAAGATTCAGTGATTCAGTAAGGTATTTTACGGCATTTTGTGAATCCCCGGTCATTCTGTAATACATCCCTAAACTGTAATAGGAAGCGGCAAGTCCGAATTGATCTCCGAGTCCTTTAAATATTTCACTGCTCTTCAACAAACTGTTGAGGGACTCATTATATTCTCCCATACTAAGATAGGTCTCGCCAATACTAATATTAGAATAGCCTACACCAGCCCTGTTCCCCAGGAACTCTCTGATTTTCATTGCCCTGGTATCATAGTCAATGGCATTTCCATATTCATCCAGGTTTGTATAGGCCCTGGCAATCTGATGGCAAGCATATGAGACACCCCCGCTATCCCCCAATTCCTCAAAAATTATCAATGCTTTTAATTCATATTCGACTGCCTGTTGAGAATTATCCTCCAGGTTATATATATCCCCAATATTATTAAAGGCATATGCCAATTGCGTGTTATTCTGGTGTTCTTCTGCTGATCGTTGTGCATTGAAAAAGTACTCCAGTGCCGTGGCATGGTCCCCCACATTCCGTTGAATAACGCCCAGGTAGTTCAGGATGATGGCTTCCTCCTCATGAATCTCCAGATCTTTCGCCAGAGACAGGGCCTGCAGTCCATATCTCAAGGCATCAGAAGGGTTGCGGAACCTTTGTTCCCAGCATAATTCCTTCAGTATCTCGATTCTTGAGGTATCTGTTGCCGTATCAAGGAGGTTCAGCAAACTGTCATTTTTCCCCTGTGGGAATAAATTGACTGACAGAAAGATCAATACAAGGGCAGATATAAACTTCATGGATAAGAAAAGTCTTATTACGATTCCAAATCAAAGATAGAAATTCCTGATAGTATTTATTCAGTTTATAATCGGACCCTGGCAAGGTAAATGGCTGTTTTTTCTTCATGGGAAGAATAATAGCTGATCCACAGATTCCCTTCATATTCCACCATTCCGGCATAGCTTGTATCTCCGCCGGATGGCAGTTTCAGGCATTCTGTCAGGCTTCCCAGGGCAGGATCCACCAGGCAGAGAGAAGTACGGGCCTGACCCCTTATCACGCCTCAGCAGGCAGTAGGCTTTGCTATTTTTATCAAAGACCAGTGAAGATTCGTTAGGGTAAGTCTCAACATGTGGGAAGACAGAGTCCCGGATAATTTCCCATGTTTTCCCGTCCCGGGTCCCATAAAAACATCCGGCCTTATCCTTACCGCTGTACCCAAAGCTGTAACCCATCCCTTCATGCCAGGTGGCACTCCATCGCCAGGTCCCAAGTCCACTGGGACAGGCAAAGGGTCCGTCCCACTGTTCACCATTCTCTGAAAGCCAGGTCAAAGATTGATGATTATTGCCATTCAAAGGCTGCAGAAACCTTACAGCCCCGTTAAGCATGAGCATGCCAGTGGAAGTAAGGGATAGTTTGGCATCGCGGATATCTCCCCCCTCCCATTCCATTAATACCACAGATTCCCAGGTTTCACCATTGGCAGACCTGATCACCCGGAGTTTCCCGTCCTCCGAAACATGACTTTCCCCTTCACGGAAGGCGCAATACCAAAGGTCCTGATACAGATAACAGTCCCAGAAATAAACCACAGATAAGATTAAACTGGTTTTTCATTCGTTTCATGTCAAATACGGAAATTAATCCAATGGAAAAATCATGATAAGTTAGCTGAAAATCTTTTAGGTTGCCTGAGGAGAAAAGGGTATTTTACAAAATTCATAATTTATATGGATATGACACATATGTTTTTCATGG
>JAZGGT010000515.1:0-3577 GCA_036480555.1 Bacteroidales bacterium
CAATAGCTGCAGCATTGACCTTCAGGTATTACGCCCGTGGCAGGAAGGGATGGCTCGATAAGGTGATGTCACTCGTGTCCATGATTGGGATCGCGGTGATCATTACCATCATAACAGCTGCCGGCAGAGATAGCCTGATGGCCATCGGACTGGCTTTGGTCCTTGCCTGCCTGATCCATAACCTGGCCGGTTATTTCCTGGGATACTGGGGATGCAGGCTGTTATCACTGGATGAAAATTCATGCCGGACCATCGCGCTGGAAGTAGGGATGCAGAACGGGGGACTGGCAAGTGGGATTGCCCTGGAAATGGGGAAGGTTGCGACCATCGGTCTGGCACCGGCTGTATTTGGACCTATGATGAATGTTACCGGCTCATCCCTGGCCACCTGGTGGCGGAGCAAAGCGGAACCGGAACCGGAACCGGAACCAGAACAGGAGCAAAGTAATGTAGACAGTAACTAAACCAAATACTTATACTATGAAAAATTTAATGATTCTTTTCAGTATGGTCTGCCTGATCCTGGCAGGAACCCAGGTGACCAATTCACAAATTGCCAGTCCCGATGAAATCAAGTTTTATACCCTGGAATGGGAAGGAGAACGCTTCCCGGATGGGCGACCGAAGCTGCCGCAGGATCTGATGGAACGTCTGAAGAATATTGCTATCGAAGAAGCCTGGGGGGTGTTGCGTGGCGAGGGATACCATAACCAGTTTGCCGGGGAATGGACAATGCTGCATGATGACCAGCCATTTACCGGACAGGCCCTTACTGCCCTTTACATGCCCAAAAGGCCGGAATATGCAGAACGTCTCCTTAAAAAGGGGCATGAGGAAGGCATGAAAGGGGCGTCGAATTCCTGGCCCATAGACCTGTTAACGGAAGGAGATGTCTATGTGGCAGACTGCTTCGGAAAAGTGGTTGACGGTACACTGATAGGAGATAATCTGGGGAATGCCATCTATACCAATTCCAAAAGGGGAGTGATCTTTGATGCAGGGTCCAGGGATCTTGAAGGGCTCACTGAAATTGAAGGTTTCAATGCCTATGTGAGGGGCTGGGATCCGTCCTTTTTAACCGAGGTTATGTTAGCGGGCATAAATGTCCCCATTAAGATAGGAAACGCAACAGTTTTTCCGGGCGATGCTGTCCTGGCCAAACAGGAGGGTGTCATATTTATACCTCCCCACCTGCTGGAGAAAGTCGTTATCAATGCTGAATTTATAGGACTGAAAGATGCATTCGGGCATCAGCGGTTAAGGGAAGGAACATATACACCGGGAGAGATCGATGGCAGATGGTCCGATCTCATCAAGGCAGATTTCCTGGAATGGCTGGACGATCATCCGGATCTCCTGCCCATGTCACGGGAAGAGCTTGATAAATACCTGCAGGGCAGAACCTGGTAGTAAACAATTAATACTTTAAATATGAAAAAATTCAATCGCCGCGAATTTGTGTCGGCGCTGTCTCTTGGTACGGGATACCTGATGTTCAGCAACCCGATTACCGGATGTACAAATATTTCCTCCACCGATCCTTTTCAAACAGTGAAACTGGGTATGAGCGGATTGGAAACAACCTTGCTGGGAATGGGATGTGGTGTCCATGGTGGCAACCGTACATCATTCTTGACCAGGCAGGATAAAAACAAAAGCGTGGCCCTGATCGAATATGCTTATGACGCAGGGGTACGTTATTTCGACGGTGCGGATCTTTATGGTACCCATGGTATGATAGCGGAAGCCTTGCAAAACATACCACGCGAAAAGATCATTCTCTCTTCCAAGATCTGGACCAGGGAGGGTGGGATACCTGAACCTGAACGTCCTGATGCAAATATTGTGGTAGACCGTTTCCGGAAGGAGCTCAATACGGACTATATTGACCTTATGCAGCTCCATTGTATGGTAACCTCTGATTGGACCGATACGGAGAAGCGGCAGATGGATATTCTTTCAGATCTGAAATCAAAAGGTATCATCAGGGCCCATGGAGTATCTGTCCACACCTGGGAGGCCATGAAAGCCGCTGTTGAGAGTCCCTGGGTAGATGTCCTTCATGCACGTATCAATCCGTACGGGATAGCCATGGACAAACCGGAACCTGAAGAGGTTGTTTCCCTGATCCACAAGTTACACGATTCTGGCAAGGGTGTTATCGGAATGAAACTTGTCGGAGGGGGTGAATATGTTGAAGAAAGTGATAAGATTGATAATACCCTGAGGTTTGTACTGGGACTCGGAAGCGTTGATATGATCATTATTGGTTTTCAGGAAATGGCCCAGATAGATAATTATACCGGGAGGATGAAGAGTGCACTGTCAGAGATCAAAAGCGCCTAGTTCCCGGGCATGACTGGAAGAGAAAGAATATCGGCTGCACTGGGGCACCGGGAAGGGGATCGTGTACCATATGATCTGAGCGGCACCACGGTCACTGCCATTACAAGAAATGCCTATGTTCAGGCAATGAGAATGAGGGGATTGAAAGAGGATTTCGGCTTTGAGAATATTGATCCCATTCAACAAATTGTTACCCCTGATGAGGAGATCCTGAAATATCTGAAAGCGGATGCCCGGCGGATCGGGGCTCAGAGGATAGTTAATTATCCGGAAAACAGGAAGGTAAGGGATAAAGTCATTGAAGTCGTGGATTTTTACGGATGCAGCTGGCAACACGATCCTGAAAAGGATATCTATTTCAACCAGGTATCTTTCCCCCTTGAAAATTATGATACACTGTCTGAGGCCATTCAGTATCTGCCGGGAACAGACTGGGAAGCCTATGCACATTCTGTCTCAAAGAACCTGGATGAACAGGTTGGCTATATTGGTGAGCATTGCTGTATTGCAGACAGGAATACTGCCGGGTTAACCGAGAACAGTCTCAGGATCAGGGGATATGAAAAGTGGTATATTGATACACTGGTTGATCTTCCGGGAGTAGAGGCTTTACTGGACAGGATAGTGGAAGACAAGATAAGGTACTGGGACATCATCATTGACTGGGCCCTTTCCACCGGGAATGAGGAAAAAATCCAGGTGGTCTCTGAATGTGATGATCTTGGATCACAAAGTTCAACTATCCTGGAAGTGGATAAGCTCAGGAAGGTGATCATCCCCCGGCTGAAAACCATTTACACACATTTAAAAAATCGCCTGCCAAATGCCAGGGCATTAATGCATAGTTGCGGAGCCATTCGCGAGGTGATCCCGGATCTGATAGAGGCAGGTGTCGACATATTGAACCCGGTTCAGTTTACAGCGCAGGGAATGGAGCTGAAGGGACTGAAAAAGGATTTTGGGGATGTGCTGACCTTTTGGGGTGGGGGAGTGGATACTCAGACTGTTCTGAACCAGGGCACCCCACAGCAGGTTAAGGATCAGGTAAAAGAAATACTGGATATCATGGCTCCCGGTGGCGGATTTGTTTTTGCCCCTGTGCATAATATCCAGGAAGATGTACCTCCTGCCAATTTCTGGGCCATGTGGGATACCCTTCAGGATTATGGAAAGTATTAAAAATTTTTTATACCTCTGCCTGATCATGGCAGGCTGTAGTTCACCCCGGGGT